>NZ_JASGSR010000005.1:0-137073 GCF_040446015.1 Bradyrhizobium sp. INPA03-11B | reverse complement strand
GGTGAACTACATCCGTGAATTCCAGCTTGCCGCCGGCGTTCCGCGCGACCAGCTCTACAACACCACGATGTACATCCTGTGCGCCATGCTGATCGCGGGCCTGATCTGCAACTACCTGATCAAGCCGGTCGATCCGAAGTGGCACATGAGCGACGCCGAGGTCGCCAAGCTACAGGACGCGAGTGCCAGCGCCGCCGCGGCCGGACCGCACGGCTCCTACGGGATCGGGTTTGGCGGGCTCGATGCCAAGGCTGCGCTGTTCTGGCTGTTCGTCGGCATTCCGCTGGCCTGGGGCGTCTACATGACGCTGCTCAGCGCGGTCAAAATTCTCTGATCGCGACAATCATCGCCGCAGGTTGCCGGTGCTCCGGCGCCTGCGGCGTTCGCTTTATTTCAATGAACAGAAATGGGATTGGGGAATTTCAATGTCTTGCACCCGGATTTGCCTTGCCGCCGCGCTGCTCGCTTTAGGACTTCATGCCGCGTCGGCGCAGACCGCAGCGCCGGCCGCGCCGGCACCGGCCGCCACGACGGCCAAGCCGTCGAAGATGAAGCTGACGATGGAGAAGCTGAAGGAGATGAGGGCGCAGTGGCGCGCCAACAAGCCCAAGCTGAAGGCCTGCCGGAAAGAGGTGAAGCAGAAGGGACTGACCGGCGACGACCGCTGGTTCTACATTTCAGATTGCATGGGCAAGAGCTGAGCGACGGCGCTCCGAATGCGTCGAGGATCGAGTTGAGAGAGCACGCCGTGCGGCACCCCTCTCCCTAGCCCTCCCCCGCAAGGGGGGAGGGAACCCCTCCGCCTCTGCCTTCCTTACACGCGCAACATAAACGCTTCGTACGCATGGTGGATCATGCATCGATCCAGCCGTCGTCCGTCCCGCTTGCGTGGTGAGGTGAGCACGCTCAGTCGGCTCCCTCCCCCCTTGCGGGGGAGGGTTGGGGAGAGGGGTAAGCCCCAGGCGAGATGATCGACGCGGAGTGTCCCCTCCGCCGGCGCTCACTCCGCCGCGGCGGGCGTCGCCTTGGCGGGCTCGAGCGCGGCGGCGATCGCCTCGTCGACCCGTTCGAGCCAGATGAACTCCAGCTTGGCGCGGGCGCCGACGGGGATGTCGTCGTAGTCGCGCTTGTTGCGCGCCGGCAGCATCACGCGGGTCAGGCCCGCGGCCGCGGCGGCGACCACCTTCTCCTTGATGCCGCCGACCGGCAGCACGAGGCCGCGCAGCGAGATCTCGCCGGTCATCGCGGTGTCGCTGCGCACGGTGCGGTCGGTCAGCAGCGAGGTGAGGGCGGTGAACATCGCGACGCCTGCGCTCGGGCCGTCCTTCGGCGTCGCGCCGGCAGGTACGTGGACGTGGATGTCGCTCCTCTCGAAGATCGCCGGGTCGATGCCGAGCTGCGATGCACGGCCCTTCACCAACGTCAGCGCCGCCTGCACGCTCTCGCGCATGACATCGCCGAGCTGTCCGGTGATCGTCAGTCCGCCGCGGCCCGGCGTGCGCGAGGCCTCGATGAACAGGATGTCGCCGCCGACCGGGGTCCAGGCGAGCCCGGTGGCAACGCCGGGGATGCTGGTGCGCTGCGCGATCTCGTTCTCGAACCTGGGCTGGCCGAGCAGCGACACGATGTCCTTCGGCGTGATCGTGACGTGGCTGGTGCTGCCTTCGGCGATCTGCACCGCGACGTTGCGCAGCACCTTGCCGATCTCGCGCTCGAGGTTGCGGACGCCGGCCTCGCGGGTGTAGCTGCGGATGATCAGTCGCAGCGCGTCCGGATCGATCTCGACCTGCTCGGCCTTGATGCCGTTGGCCTCGAGCTGCCGGCGCACCAGATAGCGCTTCGCGATCTCGAGCTTCTCGTCCTCGGTATAGCCGGCGAGGCTGATCAGCTCCATGCGGTCGAGCAGCGGACCGGGCACGCCGTCGAGCATGTTGGCGGTGGCGATGAAGACGACCCGCGACAGGTCGAACGGCACGCCGAGATAATTGTCGCGGAAGGTGCCGTTCTGCTCCGGATCGAGCACCTCCAACATCGCCGCCGACGGATCGCCCTGGATGCCGCGGCCCATCTTGTCGATCTCGTCCAGCATCATCACGCAATTGCGCGCGCCGGCCTTCTTGATCGCCTGGATGATGTTGCCCGGCAGCGCGCCGATATAGGTGCGGCGATGGCCGCGGATTTCGGCCTCGTCATGCACGCCACCAAGGCTGACACGAACGAACGGCCGCGACATCGCCCGCGCGATCGATTGCCCGAGCGAGGTCTTGCCGACCCCGGGCGGTCCGAGGAAGCAGAGGATCGGCGCTTTGCCGCCGGGCGCGAGCTTGCGCACCGCGAGATATTCGATGATGCGGCTCTTGATCTTCTCGAGGCCATAATGGTCCTGGTCGAGGATCTTGCGCGCCTCCGCGATGTCGATCGGCTTTTCCTCCGGAATGCTCCAGGGCAAATCGATCAGCCAGTCGAGATAGCTTCGCACCATGCCGGATTCGGCCGCCGCCTCCGGCATCCGCTCGTAGCGGCGCAGCTCCTTCTGCGCCTGGCTCTCGGCCTCCGGCGGCATCTTGGCTTCTGCGATCGCCTTGGTCAGCTCGGCGACTTCAGCGGCCTTGCCGTCGCCTTCGCCGAGCTGGCGCTGAATGGTCGCCATCTGCTCACGCAGGATCGCCTCGCGCTGCCGCTCGTCGAACACGGCCTTGGTCTTCTGCCCGATCTCCTGGCTCAGCCTCAGCACCTCGATGCGCTCGCCGAGATGACGCGAGACCTTGTCCATGCGCGCCACGAGGTCGATGGTCTCGAGGATGTCCTGCTTCTCCTGCGGCTTGATGTCCATGTAGGAGGTGGCAAGGTCGGCGAGCGTCGCCGGCGAGGTGGTGCCCTGCAGCGCGGCGATCAATTCGGGCGGCGTCTGCGGCAGCAATTGCGCGGCTTCGAGCGCCTGGCGTTGCAGATTGAGGAAGCGCGCCTCGATCTCGGGCGAGGTGGTGGTCGGCTCCGGGATTTGCAGCACGCGCGCCGCGAGGAATGGCGTGCCGGGCAGATAGTCGAGCACGCGCATCCGCTGCACGCCCTGGCAGACCAGGTGATGGCTGTCGTCGGCGCCGGTGATGTAGCGGACGATATTGGCGACAGTGCCGACGCGATAGAGCCCGTCGGGGCCGGGATCGTTGGCCTCGGGATCACGCTGCAGCAGGATGCCGATCGGCCGCTGCTCGCGCACCGCCTGCTGGGCGGCGGCAATCGAGGTCGCGCGCGCGATCGTGATCGGGATGATGACGTCCGGAAACAGCACGGTGTTGCGCACCGGGACGATGATCGTCGCGTCGCTCGGGATCGGCGCCGAGCTCGCCGGGCTTGAAACGTCTGATGCAGCCATGGCGAGATCCTCTAGCTCGATTTTCCGAGCCGCAGGCCGACGCAGCCATGCGCGGCAAAGCGGCTGATGGTGTAGCGGCCGGTCGGCAGCGCGATGCGGCGCTCGAAGCGGCCCTGCGGAAGCTCGAGGCGCAGGATGCGGGCGTTGCGGAGCTCAGAGGGCAGGGTGCGGCGGCCGGAGATCACGAGCGTGCCGCCGTCGAGCGCGGCCTCGACCTCGTCGGGATCGACCCCCGGCAGCGCGACCAGGATCAGGATCTCCTGCTCGGTCTCGATCACGTCCATCGGCGGTTCCCAGCTCGGCTCGCTGGTCTCCCCGCGCGGGTGCAAATTGAGGAAGCTCTGGTGCAATCGTTCGGCGCGGGCGAGCGCCTCGATCGCATCCGTCAGCATCCAGTTGATCTGATCCTTGGGCCGCATCGGCACTCTCCACGTCGCATTGGGAGGCAACGTTACCGGTCTTGCAGCCGACCGTAAACCGGCCCCTCGCGCCGCTCACCGAGGGTAAAATTGTCCGAAATCTTGCGATTTGCAGCATGGCCGCGATGTGCCGCTGCAATCTGCTCCGGACCACAGTGCTTGATGGTCTGATCGCCGCCTACAGCCAGCCGGACCGCCTGAACCGCCAGAACAGCGCGACGCATGCGGCCAGCATCAGGCCCATCACGACGAAATAGCTGTACTCCCATTGCAGCTCCGGTATGTACTTGAAATTCATGCCGTAGATGCCGGCGACGGCGGTCGGCACCGCGACGATCGCAAGCCAGGAGGCGAGCTTCTTGGAGATCGCGGTTTCCTGCGCCTGACCGACCAGCAGGCTGGCTTCAAACGCAAAGGCGAGCACCTCGCGCAGCGAGTCGATCCGCTCCTGGATGGTGCGGACATGATCGGTGACGTCGCGGAACAGCGGACGCATCGCGACGCGCACCATCGGCAGGTCGTCGCGCTCGAGCCTTCGGCAGACTTCGACGAGCGGCCCGACTGCGTTGCGCAGCCGCAGCAGGTCGCGTCGCAACAGATACAGCCGTTCGATCTGCGCCCGCGTCATCGCGCTCGCCAGCACCTCGGCCTCCATCCTCTCGACCTCGTCCTGGATGGTCTCGAGCACCGGGGAGTAGTTGTCGACGATGAAATCGAGGATGGCATAGAGGATGTAGTCCTCGCCGCGGGCGAGCGCGCGCGGGCAGCTCTCGCAGCGTTCCCTGACCGGCGCGTAGGATGTCGAGGCGCCGTGGCGCACCGAGACGATGTAGCCCTCGCCGACGAACAGATGCGTCTCGCCGAAGGCGATGCCGTCGCCCTCGAGCTGCGCGGTACGCGCCACGATGAACAGCGCATCGCCATACTGCTCGATCTTCGGCCGCTGATGCGCATGATCGGCGTCCTCGATCGCGAGGTCGTGCAGCTGGAATTGCCGCTGCAAGCTTTTCAGCAGCGTCATGTCGGGTTCGTGCAGGCCGATCCACACCACGTGATCCGGCTTGTTGCGCCAGCCTGCGGCCTCGTCGATCGCGATATTGGCGACGCGTCGGCCCTCGACATAGACGCCTGCCGCGATCACGCCATCGGATTGCCCGGCGGTTGCGACATTTGGCGATACGAGGTCCATGGTCTCCACCCTCGACGCGGCCATCGGAATCCGCGTGACGACAATTCGCAATCGAAAAGGCTAGCACCGAATAGAAGCTGGTCAACACGCGCCGGGACGTCGCGTTCCGTCTTGCCGGGGCCCGTCACGACGGGATGCCAGGGGCCGACCGGTCTTTATGCGGCTCCTATGCCGCACCGCGGCGTGCCCTCTCGAATTCCTACGGCCGTCCCAGCATCTTCTGGCGTGACGTGGTGCGCTGGCGCGCGCCGCCGACAGGAAGGTGGGACATGACCTTGCTCCATTTACACGACGTCCGGCTGTGCGGGTCGACCGGTGCTGTCGGCCCGGTCCTGAAGCGAACCATCCGGCGGATCGGCGCGGCCTTCAGGACTGTTCACCGCGCGATCGCCGCCGCCAAGATCCATCGGCTGCGCAACGAGCTGCTGCTACATCGCGGCCATGAGGATTGGGCACGGGCCCATCTCCATGCCGGCATGCCCGGCGGCGATGCCGAGAGATATCCGCGGGCCCCGGTCGTGCTCGGCGAGAAGTGGGACTACTGAGATGCGCGCGGCGTCACTCATTGCTGGCCTGCTGCGCAGCGCCGCGGAAGGGCTGCTCAAATTCCTGGCCTGGATCGGCGAGGAGCCGATCGGCGGCTACCGGCCCGAGGCGCATTACATGCGCGGCCCGGGGCCGGCCTGGCGCGCCAAGCATCGCGGGCATTAGCAAGCCGGATCACGTCGCTTCACGTCGCGGCGCCAGGTGATCGAGCAGGTTCATCGGCAGCGGGAATACCACGGTCGAGGAGCGCTCGCCGGCGATGTCATGCAGCGCCGCGAAATAGCGGAGCTGCATCGCCTGCGGCTCCTGGGCGAGGATCCGGCCGGCCTCGACCAGCTTCTCTGCGGCCTGCTGCTCGCCCATCGCGTTGATCACCTTGGCGCGCCGCAACCGTTCTGCTTCGGCCTGCTTGGCGATCGCCCGTACCATGGTCTCGTTGATGTCGATGTCCTTGATCTCGACCGCGGTGACCTTGATGCCCCAGACGTCGGTCTGCTTATCGAGGGTCTCCTGGATGTCGGCGTTCAACTTGTCGCGTTCGGCCAGCATCTCGTCGAGCTCGTGCTTGCCGAGCACCGAGCGCAGCGTGGTCTGGGCCAGCTGGCTGGTCGCGGCCATGTAGTCGCCGACCTTGATGATGGCGCGCTCGGGATCGACGATGCGGAAGTAGAGGACGGCGTTGACCTTGACCGAGACGTTGTCGCGGGAAATCACGTCCTGCGGCGGCACGACCTGCACCATCACCCTGAGATCGACCTTCACGAGCTGCTGCACCACCGGAATCAGGATGATCAGCCCCGGGCCCTTCACCCCGGTGAAACGGCCGAGCGTGAAGATGACGCCGCGCTCGTATTCGCGCAGCACCCGCACCGCCTGGGTCAGGAAGATGATCACGAGCAGCGCGACCGCCCCGTAGGTGAAATAATCAAGCATCATGCTGTACCTCCTTCGCCGGCGGATGCCGGCGCACGCCGCACGACCAGCGTCAAATCGATGATGTTGGCGACCTCGACCGTCTCTCCCGCCTTGAAGGTCTCGGTGCCGCGCGCTTGCCAGCGTTCGCCATTGGTGAAGACGTGACCTGATGTCTCGGACCAGTCGAGGACCTCGGCCGATAGCCCGCGCATGGCTTGCGCACCTGTCCGCAGCGGGCCGTTGCGCGCGCGGCGCAGCGCCCCCAGCACGACGAGGATGAGCCCGGTGAACATCGCCGCCACGATGGCAATGAGCGGCCATGACAGGCGGTATCCGGGCGCCTCGATCCGGAACAGCATGGCGGCTCCCAGCACGAAGGCGACGATGCCGCCAAGGCCGATCACGACGGTCGGGTTGAAGGCCTCGATCGCGAGCAGCGCGATCCCGACCAGCATCAACGCGAAGCCGGCGTAGTTGATCGGCAGCATGTTGAGCGCGTAGAGGCCGACCAGCAGGCAGATCGTGCCGACCACCCCGGGCGCCGCGGCGCCGGGCGACATGAACTCGAAGATCAGGCCATAGATCCCGACCATCAGCAGCACGAACGCGATGTTGGGGTCGGTGATGACTGCGAGCACGCGCGAGATCCAGGTTGGATCGATGGCTTCGATCACGTCATCCTTGGTCGCCAGGCGCTGCGTCTTGCCGCCGGCAAGCTCCACCGTCCGGCCATCGATCTGCCTAAGCAGGTCGGCCGGATCATGCGCGATGAATTCGACGACATGGGCCTGCAGCGCGGCGTTGGTGGAGAGGGTGGCGGCATCGCGCACCGCCTTCTCGGCCCAGTCGACATTGCGGCCGCGCAATTCGGCCAGGCTGCGGATGAAGGCGACCGAGTCATTCGTTACCTTCGCCGTCATGGCATCTTTCGGCTCGGCAGGGCTGCTTCCGTCCTTCTGCTCCTTGCCACCCTTGTCCGGCGTGCTGCCCGGCAGGCCCGGCAGCGGGCCGCCGATCTGCACTGGCGTCGCGGCGCCGATATTGGTGCCGGGCGCCATGGCGGCGAGGTGGGTCGCATAGAGAATGTAGGTCCCGGCGCTCGCGGCATGGGCGCCGGAGGGGGCAACGTAGCCGATGACCGGAACGGGCGAGGCCAGCACGTCGGTGATGATCTCGCGCATGCTGGTGCTGAGACCGCCTGGCGTGTTCAGGCGCAGGATCACGACCTCGGCGTGCCGCTCGGCCGCCTTGGCCAGGCCGTCCTTGACGTAGCTGGCCGCTGCCGGCCCGATCGCGCCATCGATCGAAATGGTCAGGGCAAGGCGGTTGCTGTCCGCGGCCGTACCGGGACGGATGGAGACGACCAGAGCGACCAGTGCGATCGCCACAACGAGAGCCGCCTTGAAGGTCTGCACGGCAAGCACTCCCTTGCCGTTGATATGGGGCGCGGTTCCGGAACCTCAATATGGCGCGGCGTCACGGACGAAGCCGGGGCGTGCCATTGTGCATTGCGATCGCTTGCGGCGCGTTGGCGGTCTCACTGCGCCGCTGCAAGATATTCGTCGGCAAGCGCCGCCGTCGCCTGCGCGACCTCAGCCTTGTCAGTTGCACCCAGCTGCACGATCGGCAGCCGTGTCGCCGGTTGCATGAAGCCCAGCAGCGCCAGCGCGAACTTCAGGGCGGCCGGATGCTCCCGCTCCAGCAGGGCTGCGAGCGGCACCAGCCGCTGGTGCAGCTCCCGCGCCTGATACAGCCGGCCCGCGCGGAAATGCCGATAAACGGCCACGTAGAGATCGGGCGCGACGTTCGCGACAGTCGAGATGCAGCCGTCGCCACCGGCCGCGAGCCAGGCCAGCGACGAATGATCGTCGCCGGTCAGCATCCGGAACGTGGCGGGCAGGCGTGAACGCAGGCGTGTGAGGCGGGCGACGTCGCCGCCGCCGTCGCGCAATCCCGCGAAACGCGGCGATGCGGCGAGCGCGAGCAACGTCTCGTCCGCGAGGCCCTTCACGGTCCGCGACGGAATGTCGTGCAGGATGACCGGCAGTGTCGTGGCCGCGGCGACGTCGCGGAAATGCGCCGCCATGCCCCGCGGCATCGGCTTGTTGTAGTACGGCACGACCGACATGATGGCGTCGGCACCGGCCGCTTCGGCCGCACGCGTGAACGCGACGGCGCGATCCGTCGCGTTCGATCCGGCGCCGGCGATGATCCGCGCCCGCTTGCGCGCGACACGGGCGGCGATCTCGACGAGCTGCACGCGCTCGGTGGGCTGCAGCGTCGCGTTTTCGCCCGCGGTCTCGCCGACCACCAGCGCGGAGGCACCGGCTGCGATCTGACGCTCGCATAGCCGGCCGAACGCATCGGTGTCGATCTCGTCCCGGTGGTTGAAGGGGGTCGGAAGATCGGGGATGAAGCCTGACAGCCATTCGGCCGAATCAGCCTTCGACGCCCATCTCGATGTTATCTGCGAGATCATGGGGTGGCTCAGGCCACGCGGCTCGCGGGGAGGGGCGCGGTCTCGCCGCTTGTATTGAGCTCGAGCTCGCGCGACAGCTCGATGATCATTTCGGGATGCTGGCCGTTCTCGAACAGCGCGTATTTGACGGCCTGGGCGCGGTTGACGAACAGGCCGCCATAGAGGCCGTTCTGTTGTTGGGCGACCCACTGGCCGCGATGGTTGCGGCCGATGAAGACGATAGTGGACGCTGCGCTACACGAGGGAGGTTCGACGAGTTTCACGGATGTAGTCCTTATTCTCTTGCTTGACGCGTTTTCTTCACGCGAACCGGTGTCCATCCCGGATCAAGTCCGGGACAGGTTTCGCTCGAAAACGGTTTAGTCGAAGTCACGCCTGCAATGTCTGTGTTGCCGGATATGAAATCGAGCGCGAGCGACGGCCGACTTCATAGGAGCGGCATAGGATTTGAGGGATGACTTCAGGTGTGTTGGACGATGCCGGTGCCGAGCGCGCACAGCGCGACATAGGCGGTCATCTCGTCCCAGTGATTGAGGTTTGCGGCCAACGGCATTTCCCGCTTCGCAATCCCCGCGAAAGCGCAGATCACGGCCGACATCCAGAGCAGCGTGACGAGGCCCCTGCCGAAGCCCGCGCCGGCGAACACGGCAAAGCCGATCATGATGGCAAGCCGGAAGCCGAACCGGACCATGACCTGGGCCGACTGCAGCTGCCGCGGCAATTGTTTCGCGTTCACGATCGTGCCGCCGTCAGCCGATATTGTCGACCAGCAGCGGCTCGCAGAGCGTGCTGATGCCGCGACGGACGGTGGGCACGCTGGTGCGGTTCTCGGGCGTCGAGATCCGCTGCGCATCGACGAAGCCGCTGAGGATCGCGAGCGCGAGATCCGCATGGTGGGTCTCGATCGACTGGTCGAGCCAGTCGGGCAGCTCGCGTTCGCGCGACAAGGCGCAGTGCCATTCGCCCTCGTCATAGACCAGGCGGCGGATCTGCCATTGCGGCAGCTCGAGATCGAGCAGCGCGATCGCAGCGTCAGTCCACGCGCCGGACTGGATCAGGCGCTCGACGCGTGAGGTCTTGCCGCCCTGCGTGGCCGAGGGAAAGCGCCGGCAGGTCTGGCTGACGACGTCGGCCATGAACTCGGCTGTAACAGCACAGGCGTCGCGCAGCCGTTCGCCGAGGTCGGTGGTGGTGTGTTCGGAAAGCACGGACATGACGTCATCTCGTCTTGCGCACGGCCCAAAGCATTGGCCGCAGGCCCAAAATGGCCGGAGTGTCATTTGAAAACGAGATGAGGGAAGGGGCCGAGATATAGGGATTCCATAAAGATGGAACTGGCCCTTCCTCACCCTCCCCTGGAGGGGGAGGGTCGCTTCACATCGCGCCAGCGATGCGAAGCGGGGTGGGGTGACGGTCCCTCCGCGTCCAACAGTGCTCGCGTGGAAAGATCACCCCACCCCGTTTCGCATTCCGCTTCGCTGCATGCGAACCGACCCTCCCCCTCCAGGGGAGGGTGAAAGACCAGCAGGCACATAGGGGCGAGCGTTGCGATGCGGGCCGACGCCCGAACAAGTCCGCGGCACTTATACGATTCCTATAACGTCCTTATGCGCCACCTCTCGAAAACCTATGCCCCGGATGGCACCTCACGGCGATCCGGTGCGGAGCGCTTGTACGGTCGCCCGCGCCACTCGGATGCATAGGAGTCTCTCATGATGGACATTCTCATGGCGGCGCTGGCGATCGGCTTCTTCGCGGCCGGCATCGGCTACGCCTACGCCTGCGAACGGCTGTAACGGAGGCGGCGATGATCTTTGATTACTCGCTCGCCGGCGTCGTCTCGCTCGGCCTGTTGTTCTACCTCACCTACGCATTGCTGCGGCCCGAACGCTTCTAGGCGGCCCGCGATGCTTACGCTCTGCCAGATTCTGTTAGCCGACGCGGTGCTGACCGGGCTGTTGCTCGGCGTGTTCGCGTCGCTGCTGCGCTTCGCTCCCATTCGAAAGGTTTGACGCGATGACCGTCATCGGCTGGATTCAAATACTTCTGTTTTGCGCGATCGTGATCGCGCTGGTCAAGCCGCTCGGCTGGTACATGACCCGCGTGTTCAACGGCGAGCGCACCTTCCTCTCCCCCGTGCTGCGCCCGGTCGAGCGCGGCATCTACTGGGTCGGCGGCGTCGACGAGCGACGCGAACAGCACTGGCTGACCTATACGGTCGCCATGCTGCTGTTCCATGTCGGCGGCTTCGCACTGATCTATGGCCTGATGCGGCTGCAGGCGGTGCTGCCGTTCAATCCGGCCGGACAGACGGCGGTTGCCGAGGATCTCTCCTTCAACACCGCGATCTCCTTCATCACCAACACCAACTGGCAGAATTACGGCGGCGAGAGCACGCTGTCCTATCTGGTCCAGATGCTGGGCCTGACCCACCAGAACTTCCTGTCGGCGGCGACCGGCATCGCGCTCGCGATGGCGCTGATCCGCGGCTTCACCCGTTCGTCGATGCGCACGGTCGGCAATTTCTGGGTCGATGTGACACGCTGCACGCTCTATGTGCTGCTGCCGATCTGCATCGTCTACACGCTGTTCCTGGTTTGGCAGGGCATGCCGCAGACGCTCGGCGCTTATGTCGATGCCACCACGCTGGAAGGCGGCAAGCAGACCATCGCGCTCGGGCCTGTCGCCTCGCAGGTCGCGATCAAGATGCTCGGCACCAATGGCGGCGGCTTCTTCAACGCCAACGCAGCGCATCCGTTCGAGAACCCGACCGCGCTGTCGAACCTGGTGCAGATGATCTCGATCTTCGCGCTGGGCGCCGCGCTGACCAATGTGTTCGGCCGCATGGTCGGCAATCAACGCCAGGGCTGGGCGATCTTCGCCGTGATGGGCGTGCTGTTCGTCGCCGGCGTCACCGTCACCTATTGGGCAGAAGCCAACGGCACCTCGGCGCTGCAGGCGCTGGGTATTTCCGGCGGCAACATGGAGGGCAAGGAGGTCCGCTTCGGCATCGTCGCGTCCTCGCTGTTCGCCGTGGTGACCACAGCCGCCTCCTGCGGCGCGGTTAATGCGATGCATGACAGCTTCACCGCGCTCGGCGGCATGATCCCGCTGATCAACATGCAGCTCGGCGAGATCATCATCGGCGGTGTCGGCGCCGGTCTCTATGGCATGCTCATCTTCGTGATCATCTCGATCTTCGTCGCCGGCCTGATGGTCGGCCGCACGCCGGAATATGTCGGCAAGAAGATCGAGGCGCGCGAGGTCAAGATGGCGATGCTCGCGATCCTGGTGCTGCCGCTGATGTATCTCGGCTGGACCGCGGTTGGCGTCGTGCTGCCCTCGGCCGTGGCCTCGATGGCTAATGCCGGCCCGCACGGCTTCACCGAAGTGCTCTATGCCTACACCTCGGGGACCGGCAACAACGGTTCGGCGTTCGCGGGCCTCAGCGGCAACACCCTGTTCTACAATCTGACGCTCGCATGCGCGATGTTCGTCGGCCGCTTCTTCATTATCGTGCCGGCGATGGCGATCGCAGGATCGCTCGCCGAAAAGAAGTCGCATCCGCCGTCTGCAGGGACGTTCCCGACCACGGGCGGGCTTTTCGTCGGGCTCGTCGTCGGCGTCATCCTGATCATCGGCGGACTGACCTTCTTCCCGGCGCTGGCGCTCGGGCCGATCGTCGAGCATCTCGCCATGAACGCCAACACCTTGTTCTGATCGAATTTGACCGGAGTGACATCCATGGAAACCGCAAAATTGCAAAAGCAAGGGTCGACCATGCTCGACCCTAAGATCCTAGTACCTGCGATGACCTCGGCCTTCGTCAAGCTCGATCCCCGGCTGATGGCCAAGAACCCGGTCATGTTCGTGGTCGAGATCGTCGCCGCGCTGACCACCGTGATCTTCGTCCGCGATCTGCTGACCGGTGGAGCCAGCCTCGGCTTCACCTTCCAGATCATCCTCTGGCTGTGGTTCACTGTGCTGTTCGCCAACTTTGCCGAGGCCGTCGCCGAAGGTCGCGGCAAGGCGCAGGCGGAATCACTGCGCAAGACCCGCACCGAGAGCCAGGCAAAGCTGCTCACCGGAACGGACCGAACCTTCCGGCTGGTGCCTGGCACGTCGCTGAAGGTCGGCGATATCGTGCTGGTCGAGGCCGGCGACAACATCCCGTCCGACGGTGAAGTGATCGAAGGCGTCGCCTCGGTCAACGAGGCCGCGATAACAGGCGAATCCGCGCCCGTGATCCGGGAATCCGGTGGCGACCGTTCGGCGGTCACGGGCGGCACCCAGGTGCTGTCGGACTGGATCCGGGTCCGCATCACCGCCGCTCAAGGCTCGACCTTCATCGACCGCATGATCAAGCTGGTTGAGGGCGCAGAGCGGCAGAAGACGCCGAACGAGATCGCGCTCAACATCCTGCTCGCGGGCCTCACCATCATCTTCGTGTTCGCGACCGTGACGATCCCGAGCTATGCGGCCTATGCTGGCGGCTCGATCTCGGTCGTGATCCTGGTTGCGCTGTTCGTCACGCTGATCCCGACAACGATCGGTGCGCTGCTGTCGGCGATCGGTATCGCCGGCATGGACCGCCTGGTGCGCTTCAACGTGCTGGCGATGTCCGGCCGCGCGGTGGAAGCCGCCGGCGACGTCGACACGCTGCTGCTGGACAAGACCGGTACCATCACGCTCGGCAACCGCCAGGCGACCGCGTTCCGCCCGATCCGCGGCGTCACCGAGCAGGACCTCGCCGACGCGGCGCAGCTCGCCTCGCTGGCCGACGAGACGCCGGAGGGCCGTTCGATCGTGGTGCTCGCCAAGGAGAAGTACGGCATCCGCGGCCGCGACATGCATGAGCTGGCAGCGACTTTCGTGCCGTTCACCGCGCAGACCCGCATGAGCGGCATCGATGCCGGCACGTCCTCGGTCCGTAAGGGCGCGGTGGATGCGATCCTTGCCTATGTCGACGGCGGCTCGCCCCGCACCGTCGCTTCGGGTAACACCGTCCGCGCCGTTTCGGCAACGATGAGTGCCGAAGCACGCGAGATCCAGGCCATCGCCGACGAGATCGCCAAGGCCGGCGGTACGCCGCTGGCGGTGGCCAAGGACGGCAAGCTGCTCGGCGTCGTGCATCTGAAGGACATCGTCAAGGGCGGCATCCGCGAGCGTTTCGCCGAACTGCGCCGCATGGGCATCCGCACCGTGATGATCACCGGCGACAACCCGATGACCGCGGCCGCGATTGCGGCAGAGGCCGGCGTCGACGACTTCCTGGCGCAGGCAACGCCCGAGGACAAGCTCAAGCTGATCCGCGACGAGCAGTCCAAGGGCAAGCTGGTGGCGATGTGCGGCGACGGCACCAATGACGCGCCGGCGCTCGCGCAGGCCGATGTCGGCGTCGCCATGAACACCGGCACGCAGGCGGCCCGCGAGGCCGGCAACATGGTCGACCTCGACTCCAACCCGACCAAGCTGATCGAGGTGGTGGAGATCGGCAAGCAGCTGTTGATGACCCGCGGCGCGCTGACCACGTTCTCGATCGCCAACGACGTCGCCAAGTATTTTGCGATCATCCCGGCGATGTTCCTTGCGTTCTATCCGCAGCTCCAGGTGCTGAACGTGATGCATCTGGCGAGCCCGCAGAGCGCGATCCTGTCGGCGATCATCTTCAACGCACTGATCATCATTGCGCTGATCCCGCTGGCACTGAAGGGCGTCAAGTACCGCGCCGTCGGTGCCGGCGCGCTGCTCAGCCGCAATCTGATGATCTATGGCTTAGGCGGCATCATCATCCCGTTCATCGGCATCAAGGCGATCGACCTCGTCGTCGCCGCTTTGGGCCTGGCTTAACCCTGTAGCCGTCATTGCGAGGAGCGAAGCGACGAAGCAATCCATCGATCCGTTATGCCGAACCATGGATTGCTTCGCTTCGCTCGCAATGACGAAAGAGACTTAGGAGACCTATCATGTTGAGAGAAATTCGCCCTGCCATCCTGGTGCTGGCCCTGCTGACCGCGATCACGGGCCTTGCCTATCCGCTCGCCATGACGGCGATCGCCGGCGTCGTCTTTCCGAAGCAGGCGCAAGGCAGCCTGATCGAGAAGGACGGCAAGGTGGTCGGCTCCGCCCTGATCGGGCAGGAGTTCAAGGAAGAGAAGTATTTCCACGGCCGGCCGTCGGCGACGGTCGCGCCCGACCCGAACGATTCCACGAAGACCGTGCCGGCGCCCTACAACGCAGCCAATTCCGGCGGCTCCAATCTCGGCCCGACCAGCAAGGCGCTGAACGACCGGGTCAAGGAGGATGTCGAGAAGCTGAAGGCGGAGAACCCGTCCGCGAGCGTGCCGGTCGATCTCGTCACCACCTCGGCCAGCGGGCTTGATCCCGACATCTCGCCGGACGCCGCGCTGTTCCAGGTGCCGCGGGTGGCCAAGGCGCGCAGCATGTCGGAGGATGCAGTGCGCGAACTGGTGACGCAGAACACGCAAGGCCGCTTTGCTGGCGTGATCGGCGAGCCCCGCGTTAACGTTCTTGCGCTCAACCTGGCGCTCGACGCGGCCAAGGCGAAATAGGGGAGTAGGCCCGCTCTCGCAGGATGACTATATTGCGGTATGGCCAATCAGCGTGACCCCCATAAACGACCCTCGCCGGATGCGCTGCTGGAGGCGGCGCGCCGGGAGACCGATCGCTCGGGGCGGCTGAAGATCTTCATCGGCGCCGCCCCCGGCGTCGGCAAGACCTACGAGATGCTCTCGAGCGCCCACGCCCGCCTCAAGGCGGGCGTCGACGTCGTGGTCGGCGTCGTCGAAACCCACGGCCGGATGGAGACCGAGGCGCTGCTGAAGGGCCTCGAGGTGATACCGCGCAAGCGGCTGACCTATCGCGACCAGACGCTGGAGGAAATGGACCTCGACGCCGTGATCGCGCGGCGGCCCCAGCTCGCGCTGGTCGACGAGCTCGCCCATACCAATGCGCCGGGCAGCCGGCACCCCAAGCGCTATCTCGATGTCGAGGAGCTGCTGTCGCACGGCATCGACGTCTACACCGCGATCAACATCCAGCACATCGAGAGCCTTAACGACGTCGTCGCGCAGATCACCCATGTGCGGGTGCGCGAGACTGTCCCCGACTCGGTGGTCGATCGCGCCCATGCCATCGAGCTGATCGACCTCACGCCCGACGACCTGATCCAGCGGCTGAAGGAGGGCAAGGTCTATGTGCCCAAGCAGGCCGAGCGGGCGCTGGAACATTATTTTTCGCCCGGCAATCTGACAGCGCTGCGTGAGCTGGCGCTGCGCCGCACCGCCGAGCGGGTCGACGAGCAGCTGCTCAATCACATGCAGGCCAATGCGATTGCCGGCCCCTGGGCCGCCGGCGAACGCATCCTGGTTTGCCTGAGCGAGGATCCGCGCGCCGCCGGCCTCGTGCGCTACACCAAGCGCCTGGCCGACCGGCTGCATGCGCAATGGACCGCGGTCAGCATCGAGACGCGGCGCAGCCTGCAGCTGACCGACGAGCAGCGCGACCGGCTTGCCGACACCATGCGGCTCGCGGAATCGCTCGGCGGCGAGGCGCTGACGCTCCCCGGCGTCGGCCGCCGCATTGCCGACGATGTCATCAATTTCGCCCAGGCCAACAACGTCACCCAGATCATCATCGGCAAGTCCACGCGCTCGCGCTGGTTCGAGCTGACCCACGGCTCCGTGGTGCACGATCTGGTGCGCCGGGCCGGCAATATCAGCGTCAACGTGATTGCCGGCGACGAGCTGCCGGTCGGCAAGGCCGCAGTGCAGACCGCGCAGCGGCAGGAGCCGTTCAACCCGCGGCCCTATCTGATGGCGCTGCTACTGACGGCATTGGGGCTCGGCGCGGCCAAGCTGATCCAGCCGGTCTTCGGCATCGAGAACGTTGACCTCGTCTTCATCACCGCGGTGGTCGGCGCGGCGGCGCGCTACGGCTTGTGGCCGTCGTTGCTGGCCAGCGTCGCGGCGTCGCTGTGCTACAATTTCTTCTTCCTGCCGCCGGTCTACACCTTCACCATCACCGACCCGACCAATGTCGCGGCGTTCTTCTTCTTCATGCTGATCGCGCTGCTGGTGTCCAACGTCGCTGCGCGGGTGCGCACCCAGGCCGACACCGCGATCGGCCGCGTCCGCACCACCGAATCGCTCTACGCCTTCAGCCGCAAGCTCGCCGGCACCGCGACGCTGGACGACGTGTTGTGGGCGACCGCCTACCAGATTGCGCTGATGCTCAAGGTGCGCGTGGTGCTGCTGCTGCCGGAAGACGGGATGCTCACCGTCAAAAGCGGCTATCCGCCCGAGGACCAGCTCGACCAGGCCGATCTCGCCGCCGCCAATTGGGCCTGGGGCAACGATCGGCCGGCTGGCCGCGGCTCCGACACGCTGCCGGGCGGCAAGCGGCTGTTCCTGCCGATGCGCACCGGCCGCGGTCCGATCGGGGTGATCGGCATCGACGACGACCGCACCGGACCGCTGCTGACGCCGGACCAGCGCCGGCTGCTCGATGCGCTGGTCGATCAGGGCGCGCTCGCGATCGAGCGTGTGCTGCTGGTCGAGGACATGGATCGCGTCAAGCGCACCGTCGAATCCGACCGGCTGCGCGGCGCGCTGTTGACCTCGATCTCGCACGACCTCAAGACGCCGCTCGCCTCGGTGCTCGGCTCGGCCTCGGCATTGCGCGATCTCGGCGCGAACCTGAGCGACGCCCAGAAGCATGATCTGCTCGCTACCGTGATCGACGAATCGGAGCGGCTCAATCGTTTCATCGCCAATCTCCTTGATATGACCAAGCTGGAATCCGGCGCCATCGTGCCCAACACCGCCCGGCACGATGTCGGCGAGATCGTCGGCAGCGCGCTGCGTCGCGCCGCCAAGATCCTGGTGCATCACCGGGTGTCGCTGGAGCTCGCGGCCGATCTGCCGATGCTGGAGCTCGACGCCGTGCTGTTCGAGCAGGTGCTGTTCAACCTGCTCGACAATGCCGCCAAATACGCCCCCTCGGACACCACGATCTCGATCCGCGGCGCGCGCGACCGCGACACGATCGCGCTGCAGATTCTCGATGAAGGCAACGGCATTCCCGCGGCCGAGCTTGAAAGCGTGTTCGACAAATTCTATCGCGCCGAGAAGGGCGACCATGTTCGTCCCGGCACCGGCCTCGGCCTGGCGATCTCGCGCGGTTTCGTCGAGGCGATGCGCGGCACGATCGCGGCGGCCAACCGCTCCGACCGGAGCGGCGCCGTCATCACCATCCGCCTGCCGATCCCGGCGGACACCAACGCGCTGGACACTGCTGCATGAACGCGACGCCGATCAAGGTGCTGGTCATCGACGACGAACCGCCGATCCGCAAGCTCTTGCGGATGGGGCTGAGCACGCAGGGCTACGACATCCTGGAAGCCTCCAACGGCAAGATCGCGCTGGAGATGCTGGCGGAGGGGCCGGCGCTGATTATCCTCGATCTCGGGCTGCCCGATATCCAGGGCCATGACCTGCTGCGCATGATCCGTGGCCGCAACGAGAGCGTTCCGGTCGTGGTGCTGTCGAGCCGCGGCGATGAGGCCGGCAAGGTGCAGGCGCTCGATCTCGGCGCCGACGATTATCTGACCAAGCCGTTCGGCATGGACGAATTGCTGGCGCGGCTGCGCGCGGCGCTGCGTCACCAGCTGCAGGTGCAGGGCGAGCGGCCGGTGTTCCGCTCCGGCGATCTCTCGGTCGATCTGGTGCGGCGGATCGTCAAGGTCGCTGACCGCGAGATCAAGCTGTCGCCGAAGGAGTATGACCTGCTGCGCGTGCTGGTGCAGCATGCCGGCAAGGTGTTGACCCACCGCTTCCTGCTGAAGGAATTGTGGGACGAGTTGACCGACGCGCAATATCTGCGCGTCTATGTGCGCCAGCTCCGCCAGAAGATCGAGGCCGATCCCGAGCGGCCGCAATTCGTACTGACCGAGACCGGCATCGGCTATCGGCTGCGCGCGGCGGATTAGCTTCGGAACCTTCGCTCCGATCGAGGCTTGTTCTCCCTTACCGGGAGAGAAGCCATGGCAAGAAAATACTCGCGGAAGGCATCAACCGATGTCGAGCGTGTGATGAAGAAGCGCAAGGCCGGGACGCTGCGCAGCGGCCGCTCCAAGAAGAAGGTGAAGAGCCGCAAGCAGGCGATCGCGATCGGCCTGTCGGAAGCGCGCGCCAAGGGACGCAAGGTGCCGAAGAAGGCCACCAAGAAGGCGGCGAAGAAGAGGAAGACGGCCAAGAAGCGCAAGGCTGGAAAGAAGCGGTAACATCTATCGCCCCGTCATTGCGAGGAGCGAAGCGACGAAGCAATCCATCTCTCCGCGCGCTTGGAAAGATGGATTGCTTCGCTGCGCTCGCAATGACGTGGAGAGGGATTAGCCCGCCTTCCGCGACCGCGCGCTCGACCGGTGCGCCTTCTTGGTGGCACGGCGCTGCGAGGTCGGACGGCGCGCGGACGAGCCGGCTCGCCTTGCGCCGCTCTTCCCGCTCTTCAGGCTCTGTTTCAGCGCGTCCATCAGGCTCACCACATTGCTCGGCTTCTCCTCGCGTTCGGCCGCCTTGATCGGCTTGCCGGCGGCCTTGCGGCGGACCAGCGCCTTCAGCGCGGTCTCATACTCGTCCTTGAACTTCGACGGGTCGAAATGCGCGGCCTTGCTGTCGAGGATGTGGCCGGCGAGCTCGATCATGTCTTTCGTCACCTTCGGGCTCTTGATATCGTCGAAATAATCGTCGGCATCGCGCACCTCGTAAGGGTAGCGCAGGGTGGTGCCGAGCATGCCCTTGTCGAGCGGCTCGATCGCGATCACGTGCTCGCGGTTGGTCAGCACGATCCGGGCCAGCGCGACGCGGTCCTGGTCCTTCATGGCGTCGCGGATCACCGCGAAGGCGTCGACGCCGGCCTTGCCGTCGGGCCGGATGTAATAGGGGTGGTCGAGATAGCGCTTGTCGATCTCGCCCTCGGGCACGAAACTGTCGATATCGATGGTGTGGTTGCTCTCGATCTGGACCGCCTCGAGCTCGTCCTTTTCAATCTCGACATATTTGCCCTTGCTCACCTCGTAGCCGCGGCCCTTCTGGTCGCCCTCGACGATATCGCCGGTCTCGGTATCGACCATCTGCTGCTTCAGCCGGTTGCCGGTCTCCCGGTTGATCATGTGGAAGCGGGTCTTCTCGACCGTGGTGGAGGCCGGGTAGAGCGCCACCGGGCACGATACCAGCGAGAGTTTGAGCGTGCCTTTCCAGTAGGCGCGGGGAGCGGCCATGATCGTCTCCAAACAGCTTGAGTTTGGAACTTGAACGGATACCGTAGGTTTTGGTTCCTGACGGCCGCGCGCCCCGTGGCGGCCACCGTTTGCGCCGAGGCCCGCACGTGTCGCTGAGAAATCTCACCACCTATCGCAAGAAGCGCGACTTCGAGAAAACCAACGAGCCGTCGGGCGACGTCAAGGTCGCACCTAGCGAGCAGCGGCGCTTCGTGATCCAGAAGCATGACGCGACGCGACTGCATTATGATTTCAGGCTGGAGTTCGACGGCGTCTTCAAGTCCTGGGCGGTGACGCGCGGGCCGTCGCTCGATCCGCATGACAAGCGCCTGGCGGTCGAGGTCGAGGATCATCCGCTCGACTACGGCGATTTCGAAGGCACCATTCCCGAAGGCCAGTATGGCGGCGGCACCGTGCAGCTGTGGGATCGCGGCACCTGGGAATCGGATGATCCCGAGCGCGGCTTCAAGAAGGGCGATCTGAAGTTCACGCTGCACGGCGACAAGCTGCATGGCAGCTGGGTGCTGGTGCGGATGAAGAACGACCGCTTCGGCGGCAAGCGCACCAACTGGCTGCTGATCAAGCACCGCGACGAATATGCCGTGGAGAGCAACGGAGAAGGGATCCTCGATGAGGACCGCTCGGTCGCCTCCGGCCGCTCGATGGCCGAGATCGCGGCCGGCAAGGGCCGGGCGCCGAAGCCGTTCATGCTGGCGAAGGGGAACGGCAAGGCCAAAGCCGATGCGGTCTGGCAGTCCAATCACGGCATGGCCGCGGAGGCGCGCGCGCGGACCAAGGCGCCGGCGCCCAAAGAAAAGTTGAAGGCGCCGCCGAAGGTGAAGCCGAAACCGGTATCCGACATGCCGGACTTCGTCTCGCCGCAGCTCTGCGCCGCGGTCGAGAGCCCGCCGAATGCTGCGGGCTGGTGCCACGAGATCAAGTTCGACGGCTACCGCGTGCAGCTGCGGATCGAGGACGGCGAGGCTGTGCTGAAGACCCGCAAGGGGCTCGACTGGTCCGACAAGTTCGGCGCCATCGTGAAGGAGGCCGGCAGGCTGCCGGATGCCCTGATCGACGGCGAGATCGTGGCGCTCGACAAGAACGGCACGCCGCATTTTTCGACCCTTCAGGCGGCGTTGTCCGACGGCAAGACGGACCAGCTGATCTTCTTCGCGTTCGACCTGCTGTTTGCCGGCGAGGAGGATCTCCGCCCGCTGCCGCTCACCGAGCGCAAGGCGCGGCTGAAGGCGCTGCTCGCGGTGCGCAAGGGCAGCAATCCCCTGGTCCGCTATGTCGAGCATTTTGAGGAGCGCGGCGATGCCGTGCTGGATTCGGCGCGCAAGCTCGGCCTGGAAGGCATCGTCTCCAAACGGCTCGACGGCGCCTATCGTTCCGGCCGCTCCGACGACTGGACCAAGACGAAAATCCGCGCCGGCCAGGAGGTCGTGATCGGCGGCTGGAAGACCACCAGCGGCAAATTCCGCTCGCTGATGGCCGGTGTCTATCGCGACGATCATCTCGCCTTCGTCGGCATCGTCGGCACCGGCTTCGGCCAGGACACCGTCCGCCGCATCATGCCGGCGCTGAAGGCGGCGGCATCCGACACCAACCCGTTCGGCGGCAAGAATGCGCCGAAGAAGACCCGCGACGTGCACTGGCTGAAGCCCGAACTGGTCGCCGAGATCGAGTTCGCCGGCTGGACCGACGCTCAGAATATCCGCCAGGCGGCGTTCAAGGGCCTGCGCCAGGACAAGCCGGCGCATGAGGTCGAGGCCGAGCGGCCGGTCGTAACCAACGTGGTGAAGCCGATGGCGAAAGGGAAAGCGTCCAACGCGGTGATGGGTGTCGCGATCTCGCACCCGGACAAGGCATTGTGGCCCGACGCCGGCGACGGCGCGCCGGTGACCAAGCTCGATCTCGCCAACTACTTCGAGGCGGTCGGCGAATGGATGATCGGCTATCTCAAGGGCCGGCCGTGCTCGATCGTGCGCGCGCCCGACGGCATCAAGGGCGAGACCTTCTTCCAGCGCCATGCGATGGCCGGCACGTCGAAGCTGCTGAAGCTCGCCAAGGTGTCCGGCGATCGCAAGCCCTATCTTCAGATCGACCAGGTCGAGGGGCTTGCTGCGGTCGCGCAGCTCGGCGGCCTCGAGCTGCATCCCTGGAATTGCGCACCCGATGCCTATGACACGCCCGGCCGGCTGGTGTTCGATCTCGATCCCGCACCCGACGTCGCGTTCTCCGACGTGATCGACGCCGCCAAGGACATGCGCCAGCGGCTGACCGCGGTCGGCCTCGAGAGTTTCTGCAAGACCACCGGCGGCAAAGGCCTTCACGTCGTGGCGCCGCTGCTGTCAGGCGCGAAGGACAAGGTGACCTGGAAGGAGGCCAAGGCGTTCGCGCAAGGCATCTGCCAGTGGATGGCGCAGGATGATCCCGAGCGCTATCTGATCAACATGTCGAAGGCCAAGCGCACCGGAAAGATCTTCCTCGACTATCTGCGCAACGACCGGCTCTCGACCGCGGTCGCGGTGCTGTCGCCGCGGGCGCGTCCGGGCGCGACGGTGTCGATGCCGCTGACCTGGCCGCAGGTGCGCGGCGATCTCGATCCGAAGAAGTACACGGTCCGCTCCGTGCCGGCGCTGCTCGCGAAGTCCAAGGCCTGGGACGGCTATGAGGAGGCAGCCTCATCGATCAAGGCGGCGATGAAGAAGCTTGCGGCGCAGTGAGCGCCTTCTCCTCGTCATACCCCGCGACCCGTCTTCGCCAAGGCTTCGCCGGGGTAAAGGGGCTGGGCCCGCCGAAGCTTTAGCGAAGGCGGCAAGCGGGGTATCCAGTACGCCGCGGCTCATCGGTTCAATCATCAACGTCTCTGGAATACTGGATCACCCGCTTTCGCGGGTGATGACAGTTATTGATGTGGATACGACGCAACAAACGTCCACGCGCTATAGCCGCCCGAGCAGGAGCAGGATCAGGAGGATCACGACCACAAGGCCAAGGCCGCCGCCGCCGTAATAGCCGGTGCCATAGAACGGTCCGCCGCCGATGCCGCTGAAGCCGCCAAGCAGTGCGATGATCAGAATAATAAGAATGATCGTTCCAAGTGACATCTCAATCCTCCTCAGCCCCGAGGGCCTGCTGTCTCTGCCCTTCGGAGGCAACAACCCGTCACAATGAAGGTTCCGGGTTGAGCGGCGCGATAAAACTGTGTGATCTTCCATTTGCAGTGGAACAGAACTACATGAGCGGAATCCATGGAGGAGTGCACCGCGATGTCGGCTCCGCTGATCGTCTCGATTCCCCACAGCCTCGGCCGCGACGAGGCCATGCGCCGCTTGAAAACCGGCTTGTCGCGCGCAGCGGCGAACGTACCGGTCATGAGCGTCGACGAGGAGCGCTGGGAGAACAACCGCATGATCTTTCGTGTCCGCGCGCTGGGGCAGGTCGCGGCCGGACATCTCGATGTCGAGGATACCAATGTGCGGCTGGAGGTGACGTTGCCGTGGCTGCTGCAACGCTTCGCCGAGGTCGCGCAGGCCGCCATTCAGAAGAGCGGGCAGTTGCTGCTGACCAAGCGTTGACGCACGACGTCAGCCGTGTGCGCGTGCGCGTCTTGGGGCCTGCTTTGTGCCAGCCGCGGCCTTCGCCTTCAGCACCGCGACCGGCAGCTTGGCGAACAGCGTCGCGAGCTGAATGCTGCTGTCGCCGCCCGGGAGCGCGTATCCAGTCAGGTCGATCTCGCCTTCAAAGGCCTCCGCGCGTGGCCAGCTGCGTCCGCCCTGCGTGACCGGCGCAAATGATTTCGCCACCGCGACGATGGCGGCCTCGCGGCCATGGCGCCTTGCGAAGGTGACGACATGATCGCGATGCGGGCCGCTGACGGTGAGCGGTTCGTAGGCGCCGCTGGTGAAGACTTCGGGCAGCTCGTTGCGCAGTCGCAGCAGATGTCGCGTCCACGCGAATTTCAGGCGGCCATCGCGCCAGTTGTCGGTCAGCGCGTCCCAATCCGGCGCTTCCAGCGCGGCGAGCAGCTCCGCACGTTCGGCAAAGTCGACCGGACGGCGGTTGTCGGGGTCTACGAGCGAAAGATCCCAGCTTTCAGTGCCCTGGTAGAAATCCGGCACGCCCGGCATCGTCGCCTTCAGCGTGATCTGGCTGAGCGAGTTCAGCGCGCCGATCAGCGCGGTGCGCCGCGCCAGTGTGTCCAGCGCGTCGAGGAATTCGGGCGAGCTCTTGCGATCGAGGATCCGGTCGATGAAGGTTTTCACGCCGGCCTCATAAGGCTCGTGCGGATTGAGCCAGCTGGTTTCCTGCTTGCCTTCGCGCGCCGCCTTCAGCGCATAGGCCTGGATGCGCGCAAGCAGCGATGGATCGTCCGGGTCCCAGGCGCCGAGCAGGGCCTGGTACAGCATGTATTCGAACGTCGCCGATGGCGCCCGCATCTCGCCATCCAGCACCAGATGCGGCGCATTCAGCACCTTCCAACGCGCCACCGCGCTGGTCCATTCGCCAGGGATCTCCGCCAGCGCCATGATGCGGGCGCGGGCGTCCTCGCCGCGCTTGGTGTCGTGGGTCGCGGTCGAGGTCATGCCGTGCGGCCATTCGCGGGCACGGGCCTGCATCATGGCGTGGAAGGTCTCGGGCGCGATCGCGCTTGCCGCGGGATCGCCGCCGACCTCGTTGAGCGCGAGCAGGCGGTGATAGCGGTAGAACGTGGTGTCCTCCAGCGACTTTGCCATCATCGGCCCGGTGAATTGCTGCACCTTCAGCGCGAAGCGCCGCACCCGCGGCGCGCTGTGTGGCGGCCGGCCGGGCTTCAGCAGGTCCATGGTCAAGGCATCGCGCAGGAAATCGAAAATGCCTTCGTCGGCGGCGAACCAGTCGGCGCGGGCGCGCTCGATGGTCTCGCTGATCAGCGCACGGTCATGCGCGGTCGGGCCGGAGCCGGTGAGATAGGTGCGGTAGACCGGGAAGTGCAGCACATAGAGCTCGAGCGCCTGCCGCAGGCTGTCGGCGGAGAAATCGCGGCTCGAATAGTGCCCGCTGGCAATGCGGGCGACAAGCCGCGCCAGCACGGTGAATTCGCTGGTCAGCAGTGTCTCCAGCACGCGGCGCTTGGCCGCGCGCAGCACCGGCGTCAGGTTCGGCGACTGGTTGCTGATCTGGCGCCAGATCTCGCTCAGCGGATCGAGGCCGCTGCCATCGACCAGCACCTGGCTGATTGTGTTCATCCATTCATAGCCGGTAGTGCCGTGCACGCCGGCAAATTTCGTCAGTCTCTCGTCCTCGCCGAGGATCTTCTCGATCACCATGTAGAACGGCCTGGCCTTGGCGCCCTGCACTGATCGGATCAGGCGGCGCAGCCGCTGGAAATACTGGGCGGGATCGCGCAGGCCGTCGATGTGATCGAGCCGCAGGCCTTGCAGCCGGTCTTCCGCGACCAGCCGCTTGACGAGGCTGTGGCTCGCCTCGAAGGTTGAGGCGTCCTCGACCCTGAGGCCGGCCAGCGTGTTGACGTCGAAGAAGCGGCGATAGTTGATGTCGCTGGAGGCAAGCCGCCAATGGCCGAGCTTGTAGTGCTGGCGTTCGAGGAGATGATGCAGCGCCAATGTCTGGGTGGGGCGATCCTCGCCCGCGCGATAGGCATCGAGCCCGCGCGCGATGGTCTCGGCACTGCCCTCGATCGCCTTGATCGCGGCCTTCAGGGCCGGTGCTTCCTTGCGGTTCGGGTGACGCAGCCCGCGATACCTGGCGGCGAGCTCAAGCAGAGCGCGCCCGGCAGTGCTGTCCTCGGCGCCGGCCTCGCGGACGATGGTCCGCAGCACCTCGCCATAGCGCTCCGGTGCGATCGGCAGGCGATGCTCGAAATACCAGGCGGAGAAGCTGCCTTCGTTTGCGTCGAAGCGCAGCTCGATCTCGCCGCGCTCCAGCGCCTGGCCATAGGACGAGCCGAGGATCGGCAGCAGCACGCCGCCGCGCGCGCGATAGGGCAGTTGGTCCCAGTCGATGTCGAAGGAGACCGAATGCGGCGACGCCGGTCCCCATTCCAGCACGTCGAGCCACCACGGATTATCGGCGTAATGCACACCGACATGGTTGGGCACGAAATCCAGGATCAGGCCGAGGTCGTTGCGCTTCAGTGCGTCGCTGAACCGCGCAAAGCCTTCCTCGCCGCCGAGTTCCGGATTGAACTTGGTATGGTCGACGACGTCGTAGCCATGGGTCGAGCCCTTGCGCGCCTTCATGAAGGGCGAGGCGTAGACATGGCTGATGCCGAGCGCCTTCAGATAGGGCGCCACATTGGCGGCGGCATCGAAGTCGAAATCGGCAGTGAGTTGCAGTCGATAGGTCGCGATCGGGATCGCCGGAGGCATTGTGCTATCCGATGTGCCAGCGCACCGCCCAGCCGGGGAGGTCGCTCGACAACGCGCCGCCCCAGATCGCAGTTCCCTTCGGTTCCGTCACGCCGCTGATATCCCGATCCGACAGATTGGCCGTGAGCCACAGCGTGCGGCCGTCCCCCATCTGCCAATGCGCGGTCAGGAGATCGCCCGCGACGCGGTCGCCGCCGAAGCGCGCCCCCGTGAGCCGCGGCGTGATCTCGCGCCGCCGTACGGCGAGCAGGTCGCGCACCAGTGCCAGCCGTGTGCGCGCCGGATCGTGGCCGAGTGCCGACCAGTCGAGCACGGCCGATCGCACGGTCTCCTCGGCAAGCGGATCGGGAATGTCGTCGCCATATTTGGCATAGGCCCAGGCGAACTCCTTGCGCCGTCCGGCGCGGACCGCGTTGGCGAGGTCACCCTTGAAATCGCAGAAGAACGGGAAGGGTGTCATCGCGCCCCATTCCTCGCCCATGAACAGCATCGGCGTGGTCGGCGCGATCAACGTCACCGCCAGCGCGGCCTCGATCGCCTCCGGCTTTGCGATGCTCTCGAGACGATCGCCGAGCGGCCGGTTGCCGATCTGGTCGTGATTTTGCAGGAAGTTGATGAAGCAGATCGGCGACAGCATGCCGCTCGGTTCCCCGCGGGCCTTGCCGCCCCAAAACTCCGAGACTTCGCCCTGGTAGATGTAGCCGGACGACAATGCGCGCGCGAGGTCCTGCTTCGGCGCCCGGTAGTCGCCGTAATAGCCCTGCTTTTCTCCGGTCAGCAGCACGTGCAAGGCGTGATGATAGTCGTCGTTCCACTGGCCGCGGAATTTGCCGTGCGGCGGGTCCTCGGCGGCATCGAGCAGGCTTGCAATGTTGTCGCCGTTCTCGAGCACGAGGTTGATCTGCCGGCCGGTCTCGGTGGCGAGCTTGCCGGCGGCCTTGCTGAAGTCGTGCAGGATGGAGACTTCGCCGGCTTCGACGATGGTGTTGACCGCGTCGAACCGCAGCCCGTCGAAGCGATAATCGCGCAGCCAGGTCACCACGCTGCCGATCGCAAACGCGCGCACTTCAGGCACGCGGTAATCGATCGCGCTGCCCCACGGCGTATGCGCGTCGCTGAAGAACGTTGGTGCATAGTGGCCGAGATAATTCCCCTCGGGCCCGAAATGGTTGTAGACCACGTCGAGCATCACCATCAGCCCGCGCAGATGCGCCTCGTCGATCAGGGTCTTGAGGTCTTCGGGCCGGCCGTAGGCGCTGTCGGGCGCGTACCACAGCACGCCGTCATAGCCCCAGTTGCGCTTCCCTGCGAAATCCGCCAGCGGCATCAGTTCGAGCGCGGTGATGCCGGTTGCCACCAGATGATCGAGCTTGTCGATCATGGCGCGGTAGGTGCCCTCCCGCGTGAAGGTGCCGACATGGGCCTCGAGAATCACGGCCTCATGCCAGGGACGTCCACGCCACTCCGTCGCGCGCCACTTGAAGGCGGTGTGATCGATTACCTCACTCGGGCCGAACACGTCGTCCGGCTGGAAGGCGGAGGCGGGGTCGGGGACATCGACCTCGTCGTCGACGCGGAATTTGTAACGTGCGCCGGGGCGCGCACCCGGGATTTCGGCGACGTACCAGCCGGCCGCATCGCGCGTGAGCGCATGCGGCTTGTCGAGCAGGAGGTCGACGCGCTTCGCCGCCGGCGCCCAGAGCCGGAAGCGCGCGCCATCAGCGGTGAGTTCGGGTCCGAAATGCTGCGCGCTCATGCGGAGCCTGCAAATGCCAGCACGGAGCGCGGCGGTGCCGTGGCGTCAGCGCCCGATACGATGAGCTCGCCCGTTTGCTCCGTCTTGGTCGTGTTCAAGACCTGCTGCCAGCTGCTGTATTCCGCCATCCTCGGCATCCTGAACACGATCTCCTGCGGTGCGGCGTTGAGCACGATAAAGATCGGCGCCTGTCCTGGTTCCATCGGCCCCAGCACATAGGCGAGGAACCGGCTCTCGGGGAATTTCCAGTCGGACTCCTTCATCTCCTCAGCAGCGGGCGTCAGCCAGAGCACGCCATAGCTGCCGTCAGTGCGGCGGCCGTCGAGCCAACTCTGGCAGCGGATCTGCCCGAAGCGCTGGCGCAGCGCGGTGAGATGGCCGATGAAATCGATGGCGTCATCGTCGGTGCCGAGGTTGTCCCAGCCGATCCAGCCGGTCTCATTGTCCTGGCAATAGGCGTTGTTGTTGCCTCCTTGCGTGTTGGCGACCTCGTCGCCGGCGAGGATCAGCGGTGTGCCCTGCGCGAGCAGCAGGCAGGCCAGCGCGTTCTTCCTGAGCTGCCGGCGCAGTGCGATGACCGTGGAGTCGTCGGTCGGGCCTTCATGGCCGCAATTGTTGCTGTGATTGTCGTTGGAGCCGTCGCGATTGTCCTCGCCATTGGCCTCATTGTGCTTCTCGTTGTAGCTGAAGAGGTCGGCGAGCGTGAAGCCGTCATGCACGGTGATGTGGTTGACGCTGGCGCGGGTCGCGCGGTTGTCGTGGTGGAACAGATCCGAGGACGCCGTCATGCGGCCGGAGATGTCGCCGATCAGACTGCCTTCGCCACTCCAATAGCGCCGCATCGCGCTGCGATAGCGGTCGTTCCACTCCGACCATTGCGACGGAAACGCGCCGACCTGGTAGCCGCCGAGGCCGAGGTCCCAGGGCTCGGCCACCATCTTGGCGGTCGCCAGCACCGGGTCCTGGCGGATCGCGGTGAGGAAGGGATGGTTGCGATCGAACCCGTTCGGCCCGCGCGCCAGCGTGGTCGCGAGATCGAAGCGGAAGCCGTCGACATGGCAGACCTCGACCCAGTAGCGCAGCGAATCCATCACCATCTGCAGCACGCGCGGATGGGTGAGGTTGACCGAGCTGCCGCAGCCGGTGAAGTCGTCATAGAAGCGCGGGTTCTCGCGGTTCAGCCAGTAATAGGAGGCATTGTCGATGCCGCGGAAGCACAGCGTCGGGCCCATATGGTTGCCCTCGGCGGTGTGGTTGTAGACGACGTCGAGCAGCACTTCGATGCCGGCATCGTGCAGCCGCGCCACCGTCGTGCGGAACGAGTCCAGCGCATTGTCCTGGGCGTAGCGCGCCTCCGGTGCGAAGAAGGCGATGGTGTTGTAGCCCCAGTAGTTCGACAGCTTCTTCTCGACCAGCACACGGTCGTCGATCAGGCCGTGGATCGGCAACAGTTCGATGGTGGTGACGCCGAGCCGCTTGAGGTGGTCGATCATCGCCGGCGACGACAGGCCGCCATAGGTGCCGCGCAGGTTCGGCGGCACGTCCTCGCGCTTCTGCGTCAGGCCCTTGACGTGGGCCTCGTAGATGATGGTGTCGGCCCAAGGAACGTGCGGCCGGATCTCGCGGCGGCCCCAGTTGAAGGTCTCGTCAACCACGACGGCCTTCGGCATGCCGCGGGCATTGTCGCGCCGGTCAAAGGAGAGATCCTCGCGCGCGCTGCCGGTGCGATAGGCGAAATGCGCATCGCTCCACACCAGCCGGCCGGCCAGCCGCTTGGCGTAGGGATCGAGCAGCAGCTTGTTGGCGTTGAAGCGGTGGCCGCGCTCCGGCGCGTAGGGCCCGTAGACGCGATAGCCGTAAAGCTGGCCGGGCGAAACGTCATTGAGATAGCAGTGCCAGACGTCCTCGGTGCGCTCCGGCAGCTCGATCCGCTCGAGCTCGCGGCGGCCCTGACCGTCGAACAGGCACAGCTCCACCTTCTCGGCATTGGCCGAGAACAACGCAAAATTGGTGCCCCTGCCGTCCCAGCTTGCACCGAGCCGTGCGGAGGTTCCCCCGGTCAGTCGCATGAATCAGCTTTCCGGTACGAGGAAGATCGCAGCCAGCGGCGGGATGGTCAGGCTCAGTTCCGGCGTGGCGCCTTCCGAGGCGCGCACTTCGCCGATATTGCCGACATTGGTGCCGCCGTAATGCGAGGAATCCGAGTTGAACACCTCGTGCCACTTGCCCGCGAACGGCACGCGGACGCGATAGTTGCGATAGACGTTGGGCGAGAAGTTCGTGATCACGAGGCAGCGTGCGCGGGCATCATTGCCCTTGCGGATCCAGGCGAACACGTTGTTGTTGGCATCGTCAGTGACGACCCATTCGAAGCCGGCCTGGTCGCAGTCGAGCTCATGCAGCGCCGGCAGCGCGCGATAGAGCCGGTTGAGGTCGCGGACCAGATTCTGGATGCCGCTGTGCCGCGGTTGTTGCAGCAGATGCCAATCGATCGAGTAGTCGTGATTCCACTCGCGCTCCTGGCCGAACTCGCAGCCCATGAACATCAGCTTCTTGCCGGGGTGGCCAAACATGAAGCTGTAATAGGCGCGCAAATTCGCAAAGCGCTGCCAGTCGTCGCCCGGCATGCGGCCGAGGATCGAGCGCTTGCCGTGCACGACCTCGTCGTGGGACAGCGGCAGGATGAAGTTCTCCGAGAAGGCGTAGTGCAGGCCGAACAGGATGTCGCCGTGGTGATATTTGCGGTGGATGGGATCCTTGCCGATATATTTCAGCGTGTCGTGCATCCAGCCCATGTTCCACTTGTAGCCGAAGCCGAGCCCGCCATATTCGACCGGACGCGACACCTGCGGCCATGCGGTGGATTCCTCCGCGGCGGTCGTTGCCTGCGGGAAATGCGCGAACAGCTCGGTATTGAAGCGGCGCAGGAAGTCGATCGCGTCGATGTTTTCCCGGCCGCCATATTTGTTCGGAATCCAGCCGCCCGCGGGACGGCTGTAGTCGAGATAGAGCATCGAGGCGACGGCATCGACGCGCAGCCCGTCGATGCCGTAGCGATCGAGCCAGAACAGCGCGTTCGACACCAGGAAGTTGGTGACCTCGGTGCGCCCGTAATTGTAGATCAGCGTGCCCCAATCGAGGTGCCGGCCCTGCAACGGATTGGCGTGCTCGTAGAGCGCGGTGCCGTCGAAATTGCCAAGACCGTGCGGATCGTCGGGGAAATGTCCGGGGACCCAGTCGAGCAGCACGGCGAGGCCGGCGCCGTGGCAGGCGTCGATCAGCGCGGCGAAATCGTCGGGCGATCCGAACCGGCTGGTCGGTGCAAACATGCCGGTCGGCTGGTAGCCCCAGGAGCCGTCGAACGGATGCTCTGATATGGGCAGGAATTCGAGGTGGGTGAAGCCCATGTCGCTGGCATAGGCCGGCAACTGCTCCGCCATCTCGCGGTAGGTCAGCCACTCATTGCGGCCCTTGCGGCGCCACGAGCCGAGATGGACCTCGTAGATCGACATCGGCGAGCTCAGCGCGTTGACGCGATCGGGCGCCGGGCGTGGGTGCGGGATCTTGCGCTCGTCGATCACGATCGAGGCGGTCTTCGGACGCACCTCGGCGGCGAACGCCAGCGGATCGGACTTCAGCGGCAGATGCTGGCCGTTGCGCCCGATAATCTCGAACTTGTAGTGGTCGCCGACGCGCGCCCGTGGGATGAACAACTCCCAATAGCCCGGGCCGCGCACCCGCATCGGATGCCGCCGTCCGTCCCAGAAATTGAAGTCGCCGACCACACTGACCCGCCGCGCGTTCGGCGCCAGCACCACGAAGCCGATGCCGTCGACGCCGTCGAGCGTCATCGGATGCGCACCGAGCGTGTCATAGACCCGCTGATGGGTGCCTTCGCCGAGCAGATAGAGATCGAAATCGCTCAGGATCGGCGGAAAGCGGTAGGCGTCCTCCAGTTCGACGACATTGTCGCCGAACCGGGCGCGGAGCTGATAGCGCGTCGATCCGTTCGGCAGGGGACCTGCGAACAGGCCGGCGTCGTGGATCCGCGCCAGCGGCGCCGTCTCGCCATGCTCGCCGATCGCCTCGACATTGGCGGCATCGGGCAGGAAGGCGCGCACGACGTTGCGATCCCCCTCGGTGTGAAGCCCGAGATAGTGGAACGGATCGGAGTGGCGGCCCTCGATGATGGCATAGGCCTCGGCGGGCAGTTTGCTCATGCAACCTCATGCGGCTGTTGCGCCAAAATCCTTAACAGGCCGGTCAGCGGCACCCGCAGCCAATCCGGCCGGTTGGCCAGCTCATACTCGATCTCGTAGAAGGCTTTCTCAAGCAGGAAAAAGCTGAGCAGGCGATCGGCCGCCTTGGCGTCGGTGGGCCAAAGGCGCTGGCCGGCGATGGTCTCGCGGTAGGCCGCCAGGAGGGCGTCCGTGGCCTGGTCGCGCCATTCGGCCAAAGCGAGGCTCAACCTGCCGCTCTCGTCGGGCGAAACCTTGAGCGCGCGTTCCAGCGCCGCCGTGGCGGCATAGTCGATCGAGCGGATCAGGCCGGCGACGTCGCGTGCTGCCGGCGCCTTGCGGCGCCGCTCGGCGATGGTGCGGCCCGGCCCACCGTCGAAATCGATAATGAAGACGTCGTCCTTGACCACCAGCAACTGGCCGAGATGCAGGTCGCCATGATGACGGATGTTGAGCCCGTCGCTCTCGCGCGGCAGCAGCGCCTTCAGCCGCTCCGGCAGCATGTCGTGCTGGGCCTGCAACTGATCGGCCAGCAGCCGGTCGGCCTCCTTCAGGGAGCCGCGCCGTTGCTTCAGCGTGTCGAACACCCGCTCGGCGCGCGCCATGATCTCGTCGTTCCAGCGTTGCAGATCCTCGGGCCTGCTCGGCTCGGGCGCGAAGTCCGGCAGGTCGCGGTTGCTGGCGAGCGCGATGTGCAGCTCGGCGAGACGCTTTCCGCCATGGGACAGGTGGCGCAGATAGGTGGCGTGATCGCCGTTTTCCTCCGGATGTTCGCTCGCCGCAAGCAGACGCTGCCGCTCGACGAGGCGGTCGAGGTGCGAGGCGCCGACATTCCAGAGGTCACCCTGGTTGACCACCATGGCGTGCAGCACCGCGATCGCGCTGCGATTGTCGCCGTCCACCAGCTCCGAGGTGCCGAGCAACGCGGGCGTGTTGGGGAAATTGACCACTTCGGTGAGGAAGCGGCCCATCTCGATCTCCGGATTGATGCCGACCTCGAGCTTCCGATAGATCTTGGTGACATACTCGTTGTCGACCAGTGCGGTCGAATGCGGCTGATCGTTCTCGAAGACGCGGATGCGCTCGGGCTGCCGCACCGGGCGGTCGGAGAAGCGGCTGGTCGGCCGGAATTCGAGCTTCAGGCCTTGCTCGCTCTCGTTGACCGTGAGGTTTTCCCGCAAGTTGCGCAGGAACAGGCCGGTGAAGATCTGGTCGGTGGCGACATCGAGCAGCGTGCCCTCGCGCGCGCCCTGACGGACGGCGGCGAAGGCGCGCGGGTTGTAGCGCTCGCGGTCGAAGCGCACCCACTCGATCTGCATCGGCAGCACGTAGCGGCTGGTGTTGCCGCGCTCGGTGGTTTCGAAGAAGATCAGCCAGGGCCGGTTGTCGCCGATGTCGCAGAACGGGATCGCGGAGACCAGCGACGGCTGGATCGCCTTGGCGGAATGCTCCGGGTACCAGCGCGTGCGGGCGAGATGGCCGGGCAGCACGTCGTGCTCGAACACGCCGCGCTCGCGGGCCAGCGACGTCCAGGTCGAATTGAGCGGCACCACCAGGGTCTCGAATTCCGGAACCGCCCGCGGCTTCACCGGCTCGGACTTGTCGCGCTCCTGCAACTGGAACCAGTAGAAGCCGTAGGGCGCCAGCGTGATCATGTAGGGCAATTCGCCGATCGCGGGGAAGCGCGTGCGTCCCAGCATTTCGAGCGGAATGCGGTCCTTGAAGGCGGAGAGGTCGAGCTCGGTCGCCTGCGCCGAACGCGACAGATTGGCGACGCACAGGATGACCTCGCCCTGATACTGCCTGACATAGGCCAGCACCGAGCGGTTCTCGGGGCGGATGAAGGTCATGGTGCCGCGCCCGAACGCCAGCGTCGACTTGCGCACCGCGATCAGGCGCTTGGTCGCCGACAGCAGCGACGACAGGCTGCGCGACTGCGCCTCGACATTGACGGCTTCGTAGCCGTAGACCGGGTCCATGATCATCGGCGCGTAGAGCCGCGCCGGGTCGGCGCGCGAGAAGCCGCCGTTGCGGTCCGGCGACCATTGCATCGGCGTCCGCACCCCGTTGCGGTCGCCGAGATAGATGTTGTCGCCCATCCCGATTTCGTCGCCGTAATAGATGATCGGCGTGCCGGGGAACGACAGCAAGAGCGAGTTCATCAGCTCGATCTTGCGCCGGTCATTGTCCATCAGCGGCGCAAGGCGGCGGCGGATGCCGACATTGATGCGGGCGCGCGGGTCGTTGGCGTAGGTCGACCACAGATAGTCGCGTTCGACGTCGGTGACCATTTCCAAGGTCAGCTCGTCGTGATTGCGCAGGAACAGCGCCCATTGGGCAGCGGCTGGAATGTCGGGCGTCTGCCGGAGGATGTCGGTGATCGGAAAGCGGTCTTCCTGCGCGATCGCCATATAGATGCGCGGCATCAGCGGGAAGTGATAGGCCATGTGGCATTCGTCGCCATGGCCGAAATATTCCTGCACGTCCTCCGGCCATTGATTGGCCTCGGCCAGCAGGATCTTGCCCTTGGCATAGGCATCGAGCTCCCGGCGCAGCCGCTTGATGATGGCATGCGTCTCCGGCAGGTTCTCGTTGTTGGTGCCGTCGCGCTCGCACAGATAGGGAATGGCGTCGAGCCGGAAGCCGTCGACGCCGGTGTCGAGCCAGCGCTTCATCACCTGCACGATGGCGCGCACCACGCGCGGATTGTCGAAGTTCAGATCCGGCTGGTGCGAGAAGAAGCGGTGCCAGTAGAATTGGCCGGCTTCCGGATCCCAGGTCCAGTTCGACTTTTCCGTGTCGGTGAAGATGATCCGCGTATCGAGGTATTTCTGGTCGGTGTCGCTCCAGACGTACCAGCTGCGCGCGCTCGAATTCGGCGGGCTGCGGCGTGCGCGCTTGAACCAGGCATGCTGATCCGAGGTGTGGTTGACGACGAGCTCGGTGATGACGCGCAGGCCGCGCTTCTTGGCTTCCTGGATGAAGCGCTTGAAGTCCTTCATCGTCCCGAAATCGGGATTGATGTCGCCGTAGTCGCCGATGTCGTAGCCGTCGTCGCGGCCCGGCGAGGGATAGAACGGCAGCAGCCACAGCGCGGTGACGCCGAGCTCCTGCAGATAGCCGAGCTTCTCCGTCAGTCCCGCGAAATCGCCGATGCCGTCATTGTTGCTGTCGGCAAACGCCTTGACGTGCAGCTGGTAGATGATCGCGTCCTTGTACCACAGCTGGTCGGTGGTCTCGGTCGCGACCTTCGCCTCGGTATTGACGGAGGAGAATACGTTCATGACGGCTCCTTCAGGCGACACAGCGCAACAGCAACGCGGGATCGCGCGCAGGATCGAGACGCAGGCGGATGCCTCCCCATTCGAGCGCGTGGCGCTCGCCGGTGACAAGGTCTTCCAGTTCCGTGACGGGGCGGCGGTCAGCGCCACGGCCGACCATGACGTCGCCGAGCGGAAGCCAGACCTCGCGCGGCTCCGATGACAATGCAATCGCCGCCGCGATCACATTGCCCTGATCGGCCGCCTCCTTGACGAAGCCGATCACGCCGCCGTCATCGACATTGATAAAGCGCAAATTGGCGAATTGTTGCAGGGCCGGATTGCCGCGCCTGATCCGGTTGAGCGTCGCAATGTAGGGCTTGATATTCCCGTGCTCGTCCCAGTCGCGCACCCTGATCTCGTACTTCTCAGAGTTGAGATACTCCTCGCGGCCGGGCACCGGCGTGTGCTCGAGCAGTTCGAAGCCGCTATAGATGCCATAGCTGCTTGAAAGCGTCGCGGCGAGCGCGAAACGCGACTTGAACATCCAGGATTCGCCGCTTTGCAGGTGGAAGGGCAGGATGTCCGGTGTGTTGACGAAGAAATTCGGCCGAAAGAAGTCACGCTCAGGATACGAGGTCAACTCACCGAGATACTGTTCGAGCTCGGCGCGCTGCGTGCGCCAGGTGAAGTAAGTATAGGATTGCGTGAAGCCGAGCTTGGCGAGGCCCTTCATCAGTTTCGGCCGGGCGAAAGCTTCGGACAGGAACAGCACCTCCGCATCGCGATCCTGCACCTCGCGGATCAGCCATTCCCAGAACGCCAGCGGCTTGGTGTGCGGGTTGTCGACCCGGAAGATCTTGACGCCCTGTTCGACCCAGAACAGCACGACATCGCGCAGCGCGCGCCACAGCGCAGCCGCGTCCTCGGATCCGAAATCCGGATTGACGACGTCATCCCAACGTTGCGGCGGATGTTCGGCGCTGCGCATCGATCCGTCCGGGCGCCGCTTGAACCATTGCGGATGCTCGGTCAGCCAGGGATGATCGGGCGAGCACTGCACGGCGAAATCGAGCGCGACCTCCATGCCGTGCGCCTGGCATGCCGCCACGAAGGCACGAAAATCGTCGAGCGTGCCGAGCTGCGGATGCACCGCATCGTGGCCGCCCTCCGTCGCGCCGATCGCATAGGGGCTGCCGGGATCGCCGGCCTGCGCGATGGCGGCATTGCTGCGGCCCTTGCGATGCGTCGGCCCGATCGGGTGGATCGGCGCCAGCAGCACGACGTCAAACCCCATCGCGGCGATGTCGGGGAGCCGCGCAATGCAATCGCTGAACGTCGCATGCACGCCTGGCGTCTTGCCTTGGCTGCGCGGAAACATCTGGTACCAGGCGCCGCTGCGCGCCCGCGGCCTGTCGGCGGTGAGGGGATAGAGCTGCGATCGCATCAGGTCGCCGCGAAACTGGCTGCCGGCCATCGCCTCCCGCAACTCGGGTGCTAGCAATGCGCCCGGCTCGCCGGTCTGCAGAAAGATCTCGCACTGCCTGATGATGACGGCCGCCGCGGCAGGTCCGCCGGCCTGCGCCTGGGTCAGCATGCCGGCACCTTCGAGCGCGTCCAGTGCGTGGTCGCCGCCGTCGCGCTGCTTCTGCTCGAAGCGATGCCGCCAGCTGGCGAATTCGTCGGTCCAGGCCTCGATCGCGAAGCTGTAGCGGCCGGGGCGGTCGGGCACGAAGGCGCCGCCCCAGCGGTCGTCGCTGTGCGGCGTCATTGGTGCGGATTGCCACGCGTCGTCGCCTTCGCGCCGCCACACCAATGCCGCTGATATCACATCATGTCCGTCCCGGTAGATGTCGGCCCAGACTTCGACCGGTTCGCCCGCGATGCGCTTGACCGGAAAGCGGCCGCCATCAACCGACGGATAGACATCGGTGATATGAAAAGTGCCATGGGCACTCTCGACAGGCCGGAGGGTTTTGTTCACGGTGATGCCGCCATTGAAAATGCAAATGACGTCCCGGCGCCGGGAAGGAGGCGCGCCAGACCCATATAGAAAGCCGCTCGCCGGGCAATGGTTCCCGGTGGGAACGCCGGATAGGGTAGAGCGTTGAACATCAACTATCCCTTTCCCGTATCTGTACAATTTAGCAACGATCCCAATACCGTTGCGAGCAGGCAGCGTGCCGAATGGACCTTTACGTCAAAGCCCAGACCCTGGGAATCCAGACCGAGTATATCGATGGTAGCGGTCACCGTCGTGTGACAACCCCCGAGGCGCTGGCGGCGATCCTCGCCGCGCTGCCGCCCCACACGCCGCGGCGGATCGTCATCGATCCCGTGGTCGTCAGAGGCGGCCATGGCGGGCAAACGCAGCTCTCGGAAGCGACCCAGCTTCCGGTGCAATGGAAGCTCACCAACGGCAGCGCAGTGCTCGCGCAAGGTGAGGCGCATGCGCGGAGCGTGACGTGGCCGGCCGGCCTGCCCGAAGGCGTGCACCGGTTGCAGCTGTCGGACGCATCCGGCAGCGAGGAACTGCCGATGTTGGTGGCGCCGGACGGTGCGTTCGGCGGCGCGTTCGACCGCTGCTGGGTGATCGCGGTCCAGCTCTATGGCGTGCGGTCCGCGCGCAACTGGGGCATCGGCGACTTCACCGATCTGGAGGGCCTGCTCGACTTCGCGCATCGGCTCGGCGCCGACGGCGTCGGGCTCAATCCGCTGCATGCGCTGTTCGACGATCGGCCCGGCGATTGCAGTCCGTATTCGCCGAACAGCCGGCTGTTCCTCAACGCGCTCTATATCGACGTCGAGAAGATTCCCGAATTCCGCATCGATGCGGCGACGCAGGCCGCGCTTGCCCATCTGCGCAGCAACGACATGGTCGACTATGTCGGTGTTGCGGCGCTGAAATGGCCGGCGCTGCGCAGGGCCTTCGCGGCCTTCAAGGCCAATCCCGGCATCGGCCGCTGGCAGGATTTCGAGGCCTATCGCAAGGAGCAGGGCACGTTGCTGTCGCGCTTCGCCTGCTTCGAGGTGACGCGGCACAAGTTCAACACGCCGTGGTGGGAATGGCCGGATGAATGGCGGCAGCCCGACGATGCGGCCTGCGCGAAATTGCACCGGGCGCGCGACACCGCCGCCGAGGTCGAGTTCGTCGAATTCGTGCAATGGACGGCGGACCGTCAGCTCGGTGCCTGCCAGGCACGCGCGCACAAGCTCGGCATGCGGGTCGGACTCTATCTCGATGTCGCCGTCGGCGTGCAGTCGGATGGCTTCGACGCCTGGAATGAGCAGACCGCGATCTCGCGCCATCTCGGCGTCGGCGCACCGCCGGACCCGCTCAACACCGCGGGCCAGGATTGGGGGCTCGCGGGCTTCAATGCCGCGGGCCTCGAGCAGCGCTCGTTCGAACCGTTCCGGCAGATGCTGCGCGCCTCGATGCTCCATGCCGGTGCGATCCGGCTCGACCACGCCTTCGGGCTGAAGCGGCTTTATCTCGTGCCGCGCGGCTTCGGCCCGGCCAACGGCGCCTATGTGCTGATGCCGTTCGAGGCGCTGCTGGCGGCGACCGCGCAGGAGAGCGCAGCGAGCCGCTGCGTCGTGATCGGCGAGGACCTCGGCACCGTGCCGCCGGGATTCCGCGAGCAGATGAACGGCTGGGGCATCTGGTCCTATCTCGTGATGATGTTCGAGACCGACGACCAGGGCGTGTTCCGCAACGCCGACTATTATCTGCCGAACGCGCTGGTCACCTTCAACACCCACGACCTGTCGACCTATGCCGGCTGGCGTTCGTTCAGCGACCTCAAGACCAAGCGCGCGCTCGGGATCGATCCCGGCGAGACCGACGAAGGGCGCTGGCACGCGCTCGGCCAGCTCGACGACGTGCTGCGCCGGCACGACGTCCACCACAACGATTTCTATTCGGTGGCAAGCTTCCTGGCCCGAACCCGATCGCGGATGATGGCGGTGTCGATGGAGGACCTGCTCGGCATCGTCGAGCAGCCGAACATCCCCGGCACCGTCTACGAGCATCCGAACTGGAAACGGCGGCTGCCGGTCTCGATCGAGCATCTCGCCTCGGCGATCGACATCGACGCGCTCAAGCGCGCAACCCATGAGCGGTCGCATGCCTGAGAATGCGGAGCACGGCGCGTGGCTTCTCGGATCGAAGACTATGGACTGATCGGCGATTGCGAGACCGCAGCGCTGGTCGGCCGCGACGGCTCGATCGACTGGCTGTGCTGGCCGGCGTTCGATTCCGATGCCTGCTTCGCCGCGCTGCTCGGCACATCGCGGAATGGCCGCTGGCTGCTGGCGCCCGAAGGCGAGATCAAGCGGACCACGCGCCGCTATCGAGACGATACGCTGATCCTGGAGACCCGGTTCGAGACCGCAGATGGCGTGGTTGATCTGATCGACTTCATGCCGCCGCGAGGCAAGGCGTCCGACGTGGTCCGTCTCGTTCGCGGCGTCAGCGGCCGCGTCAAGATGCACATGGAGCTGGTGATCCGCTTCGGCCTCGGGGTCGATGTTCCCTGGGTGAAGAAGAACCCGGACGGGGAGGGACTGCTGGCGATCAGCGGGCAGGACATGACCGTGCTGCGCACGCCGGTCGAGACCCGCGGCCAGGATCTGACCACGCTCGCCGATTTCGAGATCGGCGAGGGCGACATGGTGCCGTTCGTCCTGACATATGGTGCGTCGTTTCAGCCGGTGCCGGAGCCGATCGATCCCGAGGCGGCGCTCAGGGATACCGAAGACTACTGGACGGACTGGTGCCGCCGTTCGACCTATGACGGAAGCGTTCAACGCGACCTCGTGATGCGCTCGCTGATCACGCTGAAGGCGCTGACCTTCAGGCCGACCGGCGGCATCGTCGCGGCACCGACGACGTCATTGCCGGAAAAGCTCGGCGGCGCGCGCAACTGGGACTATCGGTTCTGCTGGCTGCGCGATGCCACCTTCACGCTGCTGGCCTTGATGAACTCGGGCTACACCGAGGAGGCGGCGGCCTGGCACAATTGGTTGCTGCGGGCCGCGGCCGGCGCGCCGGCCAACATGCAGATCATGTACGGCATCCTCGGCCAGCGGCGCCTGTTGGAATGGGAGGCCGGATGGCTGTCCGGCTATGAGGGGGCGCAGCCGGTCCGCGTCGGCAACGCCGCGCATGCGCAGCTGCAACTCGACGTCTATGGCGAGCTGATCGACGCCTTCCACCAGTCGCGCATGGCAAGGCTGAAGCTCGACGAGGAGAACTGGTCGCTCGAGTGCACCGTCGTCAGTCATCTTGCCGAGGTCTGGGACAAGCCTGACCACGGCATCTGGGAGCGCCGTGGGGAGCCGCGGCACTATGTGTTCTCCAAGGTGATGTGCTGGGTCGCCTTCGACCGCGCCATCAAGAGCGCCGAGCGGTTCGGCTTCAAGGGTCCGCTGGTCAGATGGCGGGTGCTGCGCGAGGCCATCCATCGCGACGTCTGCCAACGGGGCTTCGATCCCCGCCTCAACAGCTTCGTCGAGAGCTATGGCTCGAAGCTGCTCGATGCCAGCCTGCTGCTGCTGCCTTCGGTCGGCTTCCTGCCGCCGGACGACCCGCGCATCCGCGGCACCATCGCGGCGGTCGATCGGCACATGATGCGCGACGGCTTCGTGCTGCGGCACGATCCGCGCGAGGCGGCCGGTGAAATCCAGCCGATCGAGGGCGCATTTCTGGCCTGCAGCCTGTGGCTCGCCGACGCCCATGTGCTGGCGGGAGATCTCGACAAGGCGCAGACCATGTTCGACCGCGTGGTGGCGGTCGCCAACGATCTCGGGCTGCTGGCGGAGGAGTTCGACCCCGGCGCCGGCCGGCAGACCGGCAACTTTCCGCAGGCGCTGACCCATATCGCGCTGATCAACACCGCGCACAATCTCAGCGCCGCCAGAGCCGACACCGAGAAGCCCGCGGTGCAGCGGTCGAGCTGAAGCGCGGGGCCAAAATATCGAAAACAACCCCATGCAAAGGAGCCGGCGGCTGCAGGCGTCCAACCCGGCAACTTGACACGTCGGGCAACTCAGCGATACATTTCCAATATTCCGAAATCGTGCAAGCACCCTGCGTCGCTCGTCTCGACCCCGCAAGCGGGCATTTCCAATATCCAGAGCAAAACGCCAATCTGTCGGCGCGAAGATATCGAGAGATTGGGCAGGCCTATCGAATAGCGCGCGTCCCCGAATAACCGCTATTGGCCGATCGTGACATGTTGCGCCGCCGCACGACTTCGGTCGCAAGCGGGAGCATAGCGGAAGTCGACGGGTAATTCGCGATTGCGGAGCGCGACGCTAGTGACTCTAAGCAGACTCTTGCGGCGGTCTGGCAAGGCTTTGTCGCCTCTACTCCTTATGCCGTTGTCCCGAATGTTTGGGCGAGCCGTTCTTATCCTTCGCGAGCCTCGGGATCGTTGGTGTCACCATTCGGAGTTTCTGCGCGCCTTGGCTCTTCCTCAGATCAGCAAACTCTTGACGGAGCAGGTCCACGACCGTTCTGACTTTCGGGAGCTCCGCCATGCGTTTATGGCAGATGATTGCTTGTGGTGCTCGCAGCGAGGCCGGAAGCTCGAGCTTGAGCTCTACGAGCTCGCCAGGCCGCTTGAGCCGATGGGAAGTCTTCAGAAGGATCATCGCGCCGACGCCGGCCCGGCAGGCCGCGACCTGCACGCTGTAATCGTCGGACATGAAAGCGGGACGAAAGTCGGGGATCCTGGCCGCGAGCTCCGGATACGGGCTCATTATCTCGTGCGCGCCCGCCCACGTGATCCAGTCGATGTCGCGGAAGTCGTATTTCGCGGGCAGGCGCCTAGCGTAGTCCCTGCTCGCGTAGGCGCCGATCGGAACGATAACTTCATCGACTGTGATCAGATCTGGATCATCGGACGGTTGCTTCCTGAGTGCGATGTCCGCCTCGCCGAGCGAGAGATTCAAGCGCTCCGTGCTGACCAGAACTTCGAGAGTGATCTGCGGGTGCTTCCTCTTGAGCGTTTCCGCGAACGGCGCCAGAAAATATAAGGCGAACGCCGGTGCCGCCGTGATGCGCACGCGGCCGCTCACGGGCGAGTTCTTCGCGTCGAGTGAGCGATGGGCTTCCGTCGCCCATTGCGCCATGCCTTGGGCGGCCGGAAGCAGCTTTAGCCCAGTTTTCGTCAAGGTGATGCCCCGGTTCTTGCGGACGAAAAGCGGCTCGCCGAGCCCGTACTCCATCTCGGCAATCCTTCGGCTCAAAGTGGGTTGGCTCGCCTTGAGGCGTCGCGCGGCGCCGCTCAGGCTGCCGGCGTCGGCAACGGCGAGAAAGATCCGGAGGTCATCCCACTCTAGGTCCACGGTCACTCCTTGGGTTCGTCCGACGCCATTCATTTATGGATGGCGGCATAGGACTTTAGACGATTGCTATTCTAGCCGTCCGCGGCAAAAGCGGTAGCAGAAATGAGGAAAAACAATCATGCTCCGCAAGTCAGGACTCTTTTTCATTGGCGCCCTTGCCGTCGTCGCGCTTTCTGGGTGCGCGCAGACCTCACATCCGACGAAGTCTGCCGGCCTTGGTAAACCGATCAGCTCGGCGGCCATGGAGGCTTTGATCGATCAGCCGGGACCGATCGAGCTCAAGACGGTCGCCAGCGCTGATTGGGTTGTCGATCTTTCGGGAGTGCTCAACCTGAACGATCCCAAAGCCGTTCAGGCCGGGTTGAAGGATCACGAGGAGCCAATCCAGATCTATACACATCTCGTGAAGCATCCGACCCAGGGACTCTATATGGTCGACACCGGTGTTTCGAAGCGGCTGGTCGAGGACCCCAAGAGCTTGGGGGTCGGATGGGTGGTGCGGAACTTCGCAAAGCTCGACAAGATGCAAGTCCGGCAAGACCCCTTGTCGATCATCAAATCGGAAGGGGCTTCCGTCAAAGGGGTGCTCATGACCCATCTTCATCCCGATCATGTCTTCGGGATGCCAGACATTCCGAAAGATGTGCCGTTTTATACAGGTCCCGGAGAAGCTGGGGAAAAGAAGTTCGAGAACTTCTTTGTCGAGGGGATGAACGACGCCTTCTTTGAGGGCCGGCCCGCCATTCAGGAATTTCAGTTCACCAAGGACCCGGACGGGAAGTTCGAAGGGGTGATCGATGTCTTCGGTGACAGCTCGTTGTTCGCAATCCTGACTCCCGGACACACGGCGGGCCATGTCTCCTATCTCGCACGAACACCGACGGGTCCGGTGCTCCTGACGGGCGATGCTTGCCACACGCGCTGGGGTTGGGAGCATGGCGTCGAACCCGGAAGTTACACGTTCGACCGGGAAAGCGAACGGAAGAGCCTGCTCACGTTGAAGGCCCTGAGTGAACGTCATCCGCAGATGATTGTGAAGTTAGGTCATCAGCCCTGAGCCCGGGCTACAGGTCTAATCACGATGGAAGTCCGACCCTCGCGCGGATGGTCGCCCTCCCATCGTGAGCCACGGGAATGCCCGCAGATGGCCTATCGCGTCATTTGCTGCGGTTGCGCAACGGCGGTCGTTATCGGAGCGAAGCGGACATGGCCGAAGCTTATGAGTCCACGTCCTGGTTCTTCAGGAAAGGTCGACCGGCGGGTACGGCGTTCCCGGCGGCACGCCGAGATAAAGATACTCCAGGCCGTATTTGGCCGCGAATGCAGAGGCCGTATCGTCGAGCAGGATTTGTCCACCTGCGTTCAGATGCAACTCCGGCCGGGTGAAGCCGTTCAGCGTGAACGCCGGCAGCGTGTTCTCGTTGACGAACAGATTGTCGAATGTGTGCGACACATGGCCAAGGTCGGCAAGGTTTCCGGCAAGGTCGGTCACAACAGCACCGTTGGCGTTGAAGCCGGTGATCGCCAGCGGTGACGTCGGCGGATTGCCGGCTGTAACGACATGGTCGAATACCAGCTTGTTCGCATCGCCAAGCAGGGCGGTGGCCGCGGCATCGAAGGTCGCGGTGCCACCATCGTTCAGCGACAGGGCCGGCGATCCGCCGGCGAGGTGAACCGCCTCGTCGAGATCGAGGGTGAACTGGATCAGCGATCCGGCGGTCTGGGTGCCGCTCGTGGGCACAGCGGTGATGTCGGTCAGATGGGGCGCGATCGTATCGATCTGGAGGACGCCGGCCGGGTTGCCGCCGGCGCCGGCAAGGTCGGCGTCGTTACCGGACTGGTCCTTGATCGTGCCGCCACCGGTTCCGATGACGGCAAGGTCGGGGGTGTTGTCATGCGCTCCGACAACATACCGATAGACGAGCGTGTCCGTGCCGGCGCCGCCGGCATAGACAGCGGCTCCGCCATCGTTGAGAAGTAAAATCGGGTTGCCCGTGACGGTCACGTTCGCATCGAACTTCAGCGCAAAATCGACCTCCTTGTTGGCATTCAGATCGCCTGACCCGGCGGTGACCCCGGTGCCCGAGGTGCTGATCGCGGTGACAAGCGGAACCTTGAAGATGAAATCGTCGGCGGCGAGATTGGCCTTGGTGACATGTTCGAGTGTCAGCGTGCTGCCGCCCCCGAAGTCGATGACGGTGTCGGTGCTGGATTGGGTTGCAAGTGCGAGGATGTCAGCGAGGCCGTGGACGCCGGCCCCTGCAAAGGCACGGACGTCGATCTTGTCGGGAGTGCCGGCTCCGGCAACGAAGTCGGTGATGGTCTCGGCCCCGGCCCCGGGCTTGTAGATGTAGGTGTTGTCACCTCCATCGCCATCAATCAGAAGCTTGATCTGGTCGGGCCCGAGTGCGGATCCGTCGATAATATCGTTGCCGGCCCCTGCGTGAATCTCGAGCGTGTCGTTCGCGGCTTCCTGACCTGTGATCGTGACATCGGCATGCAGGCCATCGACAACAATGTTTCCGCTGCTTTCCCTGACGGTGATGTGATCAGCGCCGGCCGTGCCGGCGACGATCACCGTATCCGCGGCGCCGTCGCCACCGCCTGCGCTGGCCTGCAGATCCACGGTAACGTGCTTGACGTCGGTGCCACTGAGGTCGTTGACGGTGACCCGGTCGGCGCCTCCCAGCGCCTTGACGTTGATATTCTCGATGCTGTTGAGGTCCATCGTGACGTTGCCGACGTCACGGGTGAGCCGTACCCGGGATCCATTGGCGGAGATGTCGATCTTTTCGGCGATATTGGCGCCGTTGAGTTGCAGGGTATCGTTGCCGGCCCCGCCGTCGACCGTGTCGCTGCCGTCGCCGGGATTCCAGATGTAGGTATCGTCGCCGTCGCCGAGCAGGGCGGTATCGTTGCCGCGTCCGCCGGTGACGATGTCGTCGCCGGCGCCGCCGATCAGCAGATCGTTACCGTCGCCGCCGGTGATGGTGTCGTTGCCGTCGCCGCCATCGAGCGTGAGCGAGATCAACGCGCTCAGCCCGTTGCCGGCGGTGATGATGTCGTCTCCGCCGCCGGCGTGGATGACCAGGTTTTCCGTCGCGCTGATATCGACGGAGAATGGGTCGGGGCTGGTCCTGAGAACGCGGACATGGCTGCCGTTGGCTGCGATGACGAAGGTCTCGCTTGTGTCCTCGCCCTCGATCACGGCGGTATCGCTGCCTGCTCCGCCGTTCAATGTGACCGGCGGCAGTGCGCCCTGGCTCGCATCGAGCGTGACGATGTCGTTGCCATCCTGGCCGAGGATGTCGACGGCGGTCGTGTTGGCCGTCGTCGCAGGCCCGCCGATGATCGGAACCGCTCCTCCGTTGACCGCGATGACCCCACCCGCGTCGCGGCTGGTGGTGATGGTGTCGTCGGCGGCATCGCCGAGGACGGTGAGGACTCCAGCGGCGAGGTTGGCGGTGACGGCCATGAATTGCACTCCAGTCAATATTGGCGTGCCCAGGCCGGACTCGCCGAACTGATGTGATCGGTTGCCTCCTGAAAAATTCCTGGATGCGGGCGGCCGCGCGCGAACGTGAAGGAAGGGCATTCGAAACTGACTGCCGATGGATCGGTGGAGCCGGGGTTGACCGGACGGCAGACATCGCCGCGACAAATGGCCGCGTGCTCACTGTGATGCGATCACATGATCAGGGTGACTCGGATCGGATGTGACGGACAGGAATAGCGATCACGCTGCCACCCGCGTTCGATCGCGGGGAGCAGGTGATTGTCCGAACCCTTCAGCGAAGCTGTAGCACCGTGTCCATCGCGCGCGCGAAGCCGTCGTGCTCGTTGGTTTCGGTGACATGCGTGGCGCGCGCCTTCACGTCATCGCTGGCATTGCCCATCGCGAAGGAGACGCCGCTTCTTGCGAACATCGGCAGATCGTTCTGCATGTCGCCGATCGTGGCGACATGCTCCAGCGATACGCCGAGACGCTCGGCGATGCCCTCGACGAAGGTGCCCTTGTCGTGGCCGGGCGGGGTGACGTCGAGATAGTAGGTCTGCGAGCGCACCGCGGTCGCATCATTGCCGACCATCTGCTGCATGTCAGCCTCGCAGCGCTGCAACAGGGCCGCATCCGAGCTCGCGCCGACGATCTTGCAGGCCTGGTCGAGATACGGCGTGAAATCGCTCACGATGGTCGGATCATGCTTGATCGCGCGCTTTTCGTGCGCGTTGTACTCGCCGTCCGGATTGCGGGTCAGCCAGCGGTCGTTGGTGAACAGCCAGATGTCGATGCCGCGCTCGCGAAGCAGGTCGATGCTGCGCTTCGCGATTGCCGCGGGGATCAAATGCTGTTCGAGCGGCTTCAATTGCGGGTCGACGATCGAAGAGCCGTTGAAGGCGCCGATCGGCAGCGTGATGTCGAGCGGCGCGACCAGGAAACCCATCCCGATCGTCGGCCGGCTGGAGACGATGGTGAAGCCGATGCCCGCTTCATGCAGCTTGCGCACCGCAGCCCTGGCGCCGTCGGTCAGGGTCTTGTCCTTGGTGAGCAGCGTGCCGTCGACATCGGACACGACAAGGGCGATGCGGGTCGCGATACTGTTCATGGGCGGTCCAGCTTCAATTGAGTGACGATGTCTTCGATGATGATGTCGACGGAGCGGTCGATCGCAACCGTGATCGGGCGTTCGTCCGGCGTCGGCGGCTCCAGCGTCTTGAACTGGCTGGCGAGGAGTCCCGGCGGCATGAAATGGTCCTTGCGTGCGGCGAGCCGCGTCGCGATCAGCTCCTGCGTGCCGTCGAGGAAGACGATGCGAATATCGTCGCGGCCGTGCACCAGGATGTCGCGATAGCTGCGCTTCAGCGCGGAGCAGGCGATCACGGCGCGCTCGCGGATGCCGCAGGTGCGGTCGATCTCGGCGGCGATCGCGCGCAGCCAGGGCCAGCGATCCTCGTCGGTGAGCGGCTGGCCGGAATGCATCTTGGCGACATTGCTCGGCGGATGAAAGCTGTCGCCGTCCTCGAAGCGCCAGCCGATCCTGATCGCCAGGCGGTCGGCGATGGTGCTCTTGCCCGAGCCGGAGACGCCCATCACGACCAGCGCGCAGGGATTTTTCCCGTCACCCAAGGAAGTCACCCAAGAAAATCACCCAACAAAATCATCCAGGAAAATCCTCCGGCAGCGCCGCCTGGTCGATCAGCCAGACGGTTTCGCCCAGCGATCGCGCGCGGTTTGCCGGCAGGTTCTCGCCTGCGAACAGGCGCGTCAAGATCGCGCGCTTGTTTTCACCTGACACCTCGAACAGCATCTCGCGGCAGGAGGCGAGGGCAGGCAGCGTCAAGGAGACGCGCGGCACGAACGGTTCGACATTGGCCTTGGGCACCCCGACCACCCAGCGCTGGGTTTCCTCGACCGCGGGATAGCCGGGAAACAGCGAGGCGGTGTGGCCGTCGGGGCCGATGCCCATCAGCACCAGGTCGAACAGTGGCCGCTTCGGATCGAGCTGCTCGGCGCCGTAGAACGCCATCAGCTCGTTCTCGTACAGTGCCGCGCTGACGTCGGGATCCCTGAGATCGGCGGTGTCGGTTGCGATCGGGTGGACATTGGCGGCCGGCGCACAGCGGTCGAGGAAGGCCTGGCGTGCCATGCACATATTGTGCAGCTTGTCCTTGCGCGGCACCAGGCGCTCATCGCCGATGAACCAGTCGATGCGGTCCCACGGAATCCTCGCCCGATAGTCCGGCGTCGCCAGCAGCTGGTAGAGCGCCTTCGGGCTGGAGCCGCCGGTGAGGCAGATCGCGATCCGGCCGGGGTTCTCGTCGATCCCCGCGATCACCCGCTCGGCGGCCGTCTTCGCCAGCGCCGCCGGATCGGCGACTGTGATGATCTTGCGCTGGTGGCTCGTGGTCATTTCAACCCAGCTTCCGCCAGCTGCGGCCGTCGCGCGTCAGCAGCGCGTTGGCCGCCTCCGGGCCTTCGCTGCCGGCCTTGTAGGGTTGCAGGCCGCGGCCGCCGGCGCTCTTCCAGGCGTCGATGAACGGCTGCACCGCCTGCCATCCGGCCTCGACGCTGTCGGCGCGCTGGAACAGCAGATTATCGCCGATCATGCAGTCATAGATCAGCGTCTCGTAGCCGGTCGACGGCTCGGCCTTGAAGTAGTCCTTGTAGCGGAACTTCATCTCGACGCCATCGATGTTGATCGCCGGGCCCGGCACCTTGGTGTTGAACTGCAGCTCGATGCCTTCGGTCGGCTCGGTCGAGATGACCAGGTAATTCTGCGACAGGCGGTCGACCGCGGTGTCGCGGAACATGGCGAACGGCGCCTGCTTGAACTTGATCGCGATCTCGGTGCGCTTGGTGGTCAGCGCCTTGCCGGTGCGCAGGTAGAACGGGACGCCGGCCCAGCGCCAATTGTCGATGGTCAGCTTCAGCGCGGCATAGGTCTCGGTCGAGCTGCCGGACTTGACGTCGGGCGTCTTGAGATAGTCATCGATCTCGGTGTCGCCGACCCTGCCGCCGCGATACTGGCCGCGCACCGAGTTGTATAGCGCCTCCTGCTCGGTCTGGGTCTGGATCGCGCTCAGCACCTCGGCCTTCTCCGAGCGCACCGCATGGGCGTCGAAGCGCGCCGGCGGCTCCATCGTCACCAGCGACAGCAGCTGGAACAGATGGTTCGGCACCATGTCGCGCAGCGCGCCGGTTGCGTCATAGAAACTGCCGCGATGGCCGACGCCGAGCTTCTCGTCGACGGTGATCTGGACGTGGTCGATGTGGTTGCGATTCCAGATCGGCTCGAACATGCCGTTGGCGAAGCGCAGCACCAGGATGTTCTGGACGGTTTCCTTGCCGAGGTAGTGATCGATCCGGTAGATTTGGTGCTCGTCCATCAGCTTCAGCAGCGCGGCATTCAGCGCCTTGGCTGACGCCAGGTCGGTGCCGAACGGCTTCTCGACGACCAGCCGCCGCCAGGCGCCGTTCTCCTCCAGCATGCCGGTGCGTCCGAGCTGCTCGCTGATCGGCAGGAAGGCCTTTGGCGGGGTCGCAAGATAGAACAGACGGTTGCCGCCGGTGCCGCGCGCTTTCTCGAGCTTGTCGAGCCGTTCGTTCATGGCATCGAAGGAGGGGGGATCGCTCGGATCGGCTTCGATCGAGGTGACGCATTCGAACAGGCGCGTGACGACCGCCTCGTCCACCGGACGGGTCGCGAACTTCCGTAGTCCTTGCAGCAGGCTGTCCTTCATCTGGTCGCTCGACATGCCTTTGCGGGCGATGCCGACGACGCAGAATTTGTCCGGCAGCAGGTTGCCGGCGGCGAGATTGTAGAGGGCCGGTATCACCAGCCGGTGCGTCAGATCACCGGTGGCGCCGAAGATGATGAAGGAGCAAGGATCGGGTTTCTTCTGCACGTGACCTCTTCAAGATTTTTTCGGCGGCTCCTTGTGGCCGCCGAAACCTGCGCGCATCGCCGAGAGGATCTTCTCCGCGAAGGTGTGATCCTTGCGCGAGCGGAAGCGGGTGTAGAGCGCCGCCGTCAGCACTTCGGCCGGCACCGCCTCGTCGACCGCGGCATTGACGGTCCAGCGGCCTTCGCCGGAATCCTCGACAAAGCCGGAGTAGTTGTCGAGCGTGTGGTTCTGCGCCAGCGCCGAGGCGGTGAGGTCGAGCAGCCAGGACGGGATCACGCTGCCGCGCCGCCAGACTTCGGCGATGTCGGCGATGTCGAGATCGAAGCGATGCTGCGCCGGCAGCGCCTCGATATTGGCGTTCTTCAGGATGTCGAAGCCTTCGGCATAGGCCTGCATCAGGCCGTATTCGATGCCGTTGTGGATCATCTTGACGAAATGCCCGGCGCCAACGGGACCGGCGTGGATGTAGCCCTGTTCGATGCGCGGGTCCCGGCCCTCGCGGCCTTGGGTGCGCGGGATGTCGCCGATGCCGGGCGCCAGCGTCTTGAAGATCGGATCGAGCCGGTCGACGACCGGCTTGTCGCCGCCGATCATCATGCAGTAGCCGCGCTCGATGCCCCAGATGCCGCCGCTGGTGCCGACGTCGACATAATGCAGCCCGCGCTCGCGGAGCGCCTTGCCGCGGCGGACGTCGTCCTGCCAGAAGGTGTTGCCGCCGTCGATGATGACGTCGCCGGGCTGCATCAGCTTGGCGAGCGCCTCGATGGTGGCTTCGGTGATCTTGCCGGCCGGCAGCATCACCCAGGCGGTGCGCGGCGCCTCCAGCTTGAGGACGAAATCCTCCAGCGACGAGGCGCCGGTGGCATTGTCCGCGACCAGCGCGGCGACCGCCTTGGGGTCCTTGTCGTAGACCACGCTGGTGTGGCCGTTGCTCATCAGGCGGCGGACGATGTTGCCGCCCATCCGCCCGAGGCCGATCATGCCGAGTTGCATCCCTCGCCTCCGTCAGTTCAGTGCGGCCGAGATCGCGGCATCGAGCGCCGCGAGCCCGGAGCTGAGATCGCCCTTGAGATGCACGCGCAGCGCCCGCCGGCCGCGCTCGGTGAGCACGTCGAAATCGCCGCGCGCCTGTGCTGCCTTGATGACGCCGAAGCTGGCCTTCTGGCCGGGCACCGGCAGATCGTTGCTATCGTCGGTCGTGACCTGCAGGAACACGCCGCTGTCGGGCCCACCCTTGTAGGCCTGTCCGGTCGAATGCAGGAAGCGCGGGCCGAACTCGGCGCAGGTCGCAAGGTGTTTGGCGTCGCGCAGCTTCAGCCGCATCGCCTGCATGGCGTCGATGGTGTCGCCGTCGCGCTCGATATAGGCGAGCAGGGCGACATAGTCGCCGCGGCCGGAGCGCGACAGATGGGCCTTGATCCAGGAATTGAGGTCGCCATTGGCGCCGGCCCGGCGCAACTCCTCGGCGTTCTGCGCGTCGGTGTAGAGATCGACCCCGTCCGCCGACACCACCGGCTGCTCGGCCGGCAGCGACCCGGTCTTCTCGAACGCCGCCGTCAGCTCGCGGGTCCTGATCTTGGCGGCCTCGACGTCGGGCTGGTTGAACGGGTTGATGCCGAGGATCGAGCCCGCGACCGCGGTTGCGATCTCGAAGCGGAAGAACTCCTGGCCGATATGGTCGATCGACTTCATCACGATCCGGACCACCGGATGGCCGGCGGCCTCGAGCGCCGCGAGCTTGGCCTCATGCGCGGCGTCGCTCTCGCTTTCGGTGCGCAGGTCGATGAAGAAGCGGTCGTTGCCGTAGACCGCGGCGGCGCCGATCGTCTCGCCCTCGATCGGGATCAGGCCCTTGCCGTCCTTGCCGGTCGACTCCGCGATCAGCTGCTCCGCCCAGGCGCCGAAATCGGCGACCTCGGGCGAGGCGAAGATCGTCACCTTGTCGCGGCCCTCGAGCCCGGCGATGCCCATCGCAAGCCCGAGCTGGACGCCCGGGTTTTCCTGCGGCGGCACGTCGGCGCCGCAGGAGCGCACCATGGCGAGGGTATGGCCGAGCAGGCTGCGGACGTCGATGCCGGCGGCCGCCGCCGGCACCAGGCCGAACGGCGACAGCACGGAATAGCGGCCGCCGATCGCGCGATCCCCGTAGAAGATCCGGGCAAAGCCCTGCTTGATCGCGACCTTCTGCAGCGAGGAGCCCGGATCGGTCACCGCAATGAAGCGGTGGCCGGCCTTGTCCTTGCCGATCGCCTTGGCCACCCGGTCGAAGAAATAGTCCTTCATCACGTTCGGCTCGGTGGTGCCGCCTGACTTGGAGGAGACGATGAACAGCGTCTTCGAGATGTCGACATACTCCTCCATCGCCCGCACCTGCGCCGGATCGGTGGAGTCGAGCACGTGCAGCCGCGGGAAGCCGGATTTGTGCGGGAAGGTTTGCGCCAGCACCTCCGGGCCGAGGCTCGAGCCGCCCATGCCGAGCACGACGGCGTCGGTGAAGCTCTGGCCCTTCACGCGCGCGGCGAAATCCTCGTAGTCGGCGACGTCGGCGGTTGCGGCGCTGGTCAGCCAGCCCAGCCATTTGTCCTCGTCATCGCCGGTCCAGACCGACTTGTCCTTGTGCCAGAGCCTACGGATCTTGGCCGAGGCGCGCCATTCCTCGGTGCTCTTCTCGACCGCCTTCTCGATACCGGCGCCGAGCGCCAGCTTCTGGTGATCGATGCCGCCGCCGAGCGAGGTGGCGCGCTTGAAGGCGACCGCGCCGTACAGCTTGTCGGCGGCGTCGGCGAACAGCTTGACGCCGTCCTTGACCAGCTCCTTGGTGATCGCATCGAGCGAGATGCCGGACTTCTCCAGCTCCTCCAGCACGTGGCGGGCGTCCTCGACATCCTCCTCGAGGCTGTCGCGGACCTTGCCGTGGTCGCGGAACGCGTCGAGCGTTGCCGGCGGCACGGTGTTGACGGTGTCGGGGCCGATCAGCTCTTCAACATAGAGCACGTCGCTGTAGTCCTTGTTCTTGGTACCGGTCGACGCCCACAGCAGCCGCTGCGGCTTGGCGCCCTTGGCGGCGAGCTTGTCCCAGCGCGCGCCCGAGAACAGCCGCTTGTAGTCCTGGTAGGCAAGTTTTGCATTCGCGATCGCGACCTTGCCCTTGAGCGCGGCAAGCCGCTCCTTCTCGGAGGGATCGTTGGCGCGCGCGATCTTCTCGTCGAGCTGCTTGTCGACCGCGGTGTCGATGCGGCTGACGAAGAAGCTCGCGACACTCGCGATATGGGAGGGATCGCCGCCCTTGGCGACATACTTCTCGAGGCCCTTCAGATAGGCCTCGGCGACCTGGCGGTAGACCTCCTGCGAGAACAGCAGCGTGATGTTGATGCTGATGCCTTCGCCGGTCAGATACTCGATCGCCGGCAATCCTTCCGGCGTCGCCGGCACCTTGACCATCAGGTTCTTGCGGTGGACGTCCTTCCAGAGCCGCTCGGCCTCCGCGATCGTGGCCTTGGTGTCCATCGCGAGATAGGGCGACACTTCGAGGCTGACGAAGCCGTCGCCGCCATGGCTCTGGTCGTAGACCGGGCGCAGCACGTCGGCGGCATGCTGGATGTCCGCGACGGCAAGATGCTCGAACAGGTCGGCGACCGAGCGGTCGCCGTTCTTGAGGGCCCGGCCGATCGCCCCGTCATACTCGTCAGAAGAGCCGATCGCCTTCTCGAAGATCGAGGGGTTGGAGGTGACGCCCTTGACCCCGTCGGTCTCGATCAGCCGCTTCAGGTCCCCCTTGGCGACGAAGCCGCGAGCGAGGAAGTCCAGCCAGACGGCCTGGCGGTGATTTTCGAGTGCTTTGACGGGGTTCATGGGTGCCTGTTCTCGTTCGATCGAGGGTCGATTTTTGGGTTCCCGGGCAGCTTTCGGGGGCGGAGGAGGATTGTCAACATGGCTGGGGGCCCGGGCGGAATATCAGCATTCCCAAGGGATAACGCCATTCACAACAGTTCGATCCCCTCGGACGCGGGTGCGAGCAGACCCCGAACTCAGCACATTTTTATGACGCGTTGCGGCGCACGCCGCACGTCAGGGCCGCAGGTAGAGGTAACCCTGGGATTGCAGCTCGGCGAGGCGCACGACGCCGCCGCGCTCGGCGGCGACGAAGCCGGGCAGCAGGTCCTTCAGGCCGATGTTCTGCGATTTCATGGTGTTGCCGCAGGCGGCAAGCTCGATCCCGTCCCTGGTGAACTGCCCGACATGCTTCGACAGGTCGGGATTGGCCGCGGCCGAATGAAACGCCTTCAGCGCCTGGCCATGCACCACCAGCGCGATCGTGACATTGCCGGGGCCGCCGACGCCGTCGAGATGGTTCTGGATGTTGCCGACCACGAAATTGACCTTGCCGAGGTCGTCGAGGTGATAGACCACCTTCAGCTTCTGCGGCGGTGCTTCGGCGGCGGCGTTCGCCCGTGACGCCGCGAAGGCGGCGCCGATCGCCGAGAGCGTGCCCCACAGGATGCTGCGTCTGTGCATGGGCGTCCCTCGCGCAATTGTTGTTGATCTGACCGAGCCTATCACTTGTGGCGGAGCGCCGCGAGTTCCTTGCGGTCGGTCACAAGTTCGGCGCATTCGCGGGCGTCCGCGCGATCGAGGCGAAAGATCTTGTCGTCGGCGCCGGCGAGCAGCTCTTCGCTCGCGTCGTCGTCGGGCCTGTTGCGATTCCACATCCTGATGCTGGCGAGGCGTGCGATCGCGGATTTATCGTCCTTCGACAACGCCACGCTGATACCGCCGCCCTCGCAATCGACGCCGCATTCGAAGCGGATTTCGTGTCCGGAGTCGGTCGCGACCGCGTGGTTGCAGAAGCCGCTGGAGTCGAAATTGCCGGAGCGGTGGCGGTAGGTGACGCCGAGACGGAATGAGTAGTTGGTGGTCTTGTCCTCCGGCGCGTCTTCCGCCGACACCAGGAGCTTCATCGCGCTGACCTTCTGCTTCGGATGCTGCGCCAGATGATTTGCATCGTATCGCCGCACGAAGCAGGCATAGGCTTTCGCGCCAGGCGGGCCGGCGAACATCCTGTTGTCGAAGGCGGCTGCCGTGGCCTTGTCGACCTCTTCCTGTGCCTGGACGGCTGACGACGCGCCGGCGCAGGCTGCGGCGGCAAGTGCGACAACAAGGAGCGTCTGCTTCATGGCGGCCTCGGGAATAGCCTGCGCCTCCAAGGTGTCATCTTTACAGCGCGGCAATGGCGCCGCGCGGAACTGGGCGGGCTCGTTGCCTTAGTCGCGGCGACAACGAGGCACGTTCAACGGCTTCTGAATGTTTGTTCATGCGAATCTGTGACGTGCGCATCTTGACGCCAAGGCTGGACAGCCACACGTTTTCAGGGAAGCCCAACGTTCATTTCGGACGGGGAAGTTGCCCCGCTCGGATGTCCGCTTAGGAGGCCTGTTCGGAGGCTTGGGCCCCGTTAAACCACGGATGTGGCGGAGGGGGTACAACCGTCAAAAACAGGCCACCAACGGGGGATATTGATGAACCATTAAGCTTCCTGCCTGTTGATAAGGCAGAGGCTGCACGCGCCGTGCATTGCCGAAGTGAGTCGGTCGAGTGTCCAATGGACCCAGCGTGCCGACGCTGATTCGATCCTAGGACGCTCTGGTTACGACTCGTGTCAGTCGTGCGGCGATACATATCGTGGAGAGAGGGATCATGTACAACGATTCTTTGTTCAACGCCTTCGCAAGGTCGTTTGAAGCGCGAAGCCAGACCGACATGTCGATGGCCGAGTATCTGGAGTCGTGTCGAAGTGATCCGATGCGATATGCCAATGCGGCCGAGCGGTTATTAGCGGCAATCGGTGAGCCCCAGATGATCGACACGGCCAAGGACCCACGCCTTGGCCGTATCTTTTTGAACCGTACGATCCGGTCGTATCCGGCCTTCGCCGGCTTCTACGGCATGGAAGACACGATCGAGCGCCTCGTCGGCTTCTTCCGCCACGCCGCGCAGGGCCTCGAAGAGCGCAAGCAGATCCTCTATTTGCTCGGACCGGTCGGCGGCGGCAAGTCGTCGCTCGCCGAGCGCATCAAGTCACTGATGGAAGTCCACCCCATCTACGTGCTGAAAGCCGGCGATGAGCTCTCGCCTGTGTTCGAGAGCCCGCTCGGCTTGTTCGATCCGGAAACGCTCGGGCCGATCATCGAGGAGAAGTACGGCATTCCGCGGCGGCGCTTGAGCGGGTTGATGTCGCCGTGGGCCTACAAGCGGCTCGAGGCCTTCGGCGGCGACATTTCGCAATTCCGCGTCGCGCGTATCCAGCCGTCGCGGCTGCGCCAGATCGCGGTTGCCAAGACCGAGCCCGGTGACGAGAACAACCAGGATATCTCCTCGCTGGTCGGCAAGGTCGACATCCGCAAGCTCGAGACCTACGCCCAGAACGACCCCGACGCCTACAGCTATTCCGGCGGCCTCAATCGCGCCAACCAGGGCGTGCTCGAGTTCGTCGAGATGTTCAAGGCGCCGATCAAGATGCTGCACCCGCTGCTGACCGCGACGCAGGAGGGCAACTACATCGGCACCGAGAACATCGGCGCGATCCCGTTCACCGGCATCATTCTCGCGCACTCCAACGAAGCCGAGTGGCAGAGCTTCAAGACCAACAAGAACAACGAGGCCTTCATCGACCGCATCTGCGTCATCAAGGTCCCCTACGTGCTGCGGGTGACCGAAGAACAGAAGATCTACGAGAAGCTGATCCAGGGCTCCGAGCTCGCCGCTGCACCGTGCGCGCCGGCAACGCTGGAAACGATGGCGCGCTTCTCGGTGATGTCGCGGCTGCGCAAGCACGAGAACTCGACGCTGTTCGGCAAGATGAGGGTCTATGACGGCGAGAGCCTGAAGGAATCCGATCCGAAGGCGCGCAGCGTGCAGGAGTACAAGGACGCCGCCGGCGTCGACGAGGGCATGGACGGCGTCTCCACCCGCTTTGCCTTCAAGGTGCTGGCCTCGACCTTCAATCACGACACGACCGAGGTGGGCGCCGACGCGGTGCACCTGATGTATGTGTTGGAGATGGCGATCCGCCGCGAGCAGCTGCCTGACGAGACCGAGAAGCGCTATCTCGAATTCATCAAGGCCGACCTCGCGCCGCGCTATGCCGAGTTCATCGGTAACGAAATCCAGAAGGCCTATCTGGAATCCTACGCCGACTACGGCCAGAACTTGTTCGACCGCTACGTCGACTACGCCGATGCCTGGATCGAGGATCAGGACTTCAAGGATCCCGACACCGGCCAGTTGATGAACCGCGAGCTTTTGAACCAGGAACTGACCAAGATCGAGAAGCCGGCGGGCATCGCCAACCCGAAGGACTTCCGCAACGAGGTCGTCAAGTTCTCGCTGCGTTCGCGGGCGCACAATGGCGGCAAGAACCCGAGCTGGACCTCCTACGAAAAGGTTCGCGACGTGATCGAGAAGCGGATATTCTCGCAGGTGGAGGATCTGCTTCCGGTCATCTCGTTCGGCTCCAAGAAGGACGGCGAGACCGAGAAGAAGCACGGCGAGTTCGTCGAGCGGATGGTGGAGCGCGGTTATACCGAGCGCCAGGTCCGCCGGCTCGTCGAGTGGTACATGCGGGTGAAGCAGGCCGGCTAGAGCATGATCCGGAAAAGTGCGAAGCGGTTTTCCGAAAGATCATGCTTAAGCAAGAATCTAGTACGCGATCCGGAAAGCCGGCAGCGGCTTTCCGTCTCGTCCGGTTCCGTCCAATAAGAATGCGATGCGACTGTCATGATCGCATCCGGCGCGAGGCAGATGCAAAGTGGTCATGCACATCGTCGATCGGCGGTTGAATCCGGGTAGCAAGAGCCTGGAGAACCGCCAGCGCTTCCTGCGACGCGCCAAGGCGCTGGTGCAGGGAGCCGTCAAGAAGTCGTCACAGGACCGGGACATCAAGGATGTCCTGGAGGGCGGCGAAGTAACCATCCCGCTGGACGGCATGGATGAGCCGCGGTTCCGGCGCGAGGGCGGCACGCGCGACATGGTGCTGCCCGGTAACAAGAAGTTCGTCGAGGGCGACTGGCTGCAGCGGCCGAACCAAAGCGGCGGCAAGGGCTCCGGTGCGGGTGAGGGCGACAGCGAGGACGCCTTCCGCTTCGTGTTGAGCCGCGAGGAGTTCGTCGATCTTTTCCTCGACGATCTCGAACTGCCTGATCTTGCCAAGCGCAAGCTCGCGGAAACCGAGAGCGAGGGCCTCCAGCGCGCCGGTTATGCGACCTCGGGCTCGCCGGCCAACATCTCGATCAGCCGCACCGTGAGCCGGGCGCTGGCGCGACGCGTCGCGCTGCGACGGCCGCGCAAGGACGACATCGAAGCGCTCGAGGCGGAGCTTGCGGAATGCGACGACGATACGCGCCGCCGCGAGCTGCTCGCGCTGCTCGAAGCGCTGAAGGCCAAGGCCAAGCGGATCCCGTTCATCGATCCGATCGACATCCGCTACCGCCGCTTCGAGACGGTGCCGAAGCCGGTGGCGCAGGCCGTGATGTTCTGCCTGATGGACGTCTCGGGCTCGATGTCCGAGCACATGAAGGATCTCGCCAAGCGGTTCTACATGCTGCTCTACGTCTTCCTGAAGCGGCGCTACAAGCATGTCGAGATCGTGTTCATCCGGCACACCGACCGCGCCGAGGAGGTGGACGAGGATACGTTCTTCCATGGGCCGGCTTCCGGCGGCACGCTGGTGTCGAGCGCGCTGGTTGCGATGAACGACATCGTCCGCACCCGCTTCCGCCCGGCCGACTGGAACATCTACGCCGCACAGGCTTCGGACGGCGACAACATGACCTCCGACAGCGGGCTGACCGGACTTCTGCTGACCGACAAGATCCTGCCGGTCTGCCAGTTCTTCGCCTATCTCGAGGTCGGCGAGGCCGCCAACTACACCTTCGACATGCCGGACTCCTCGCTCTGGACGCTCTATGAGCGTCTGCGCAACGACGGCGCGCCGTTGTCGATGCGCAAGGTGAGCGAGCGCGGCGAGATCTTCCCGGTGTTCCAGGACCTGTTCAAGCGCCGCACCACCAGTCAGGAAAGGGTATAGTTTGATGGGATCTTCCGGGGGACGGCTGTTCGAGGGCGCCGACTGGGATTTCCAGACGCTGCAGCGAGTTCACGACGCCTGCGAGAAGATCGCGCGCACGGAGCTCGGGCTCGACGTCTATCCCAACCAGATCGAGGTGATCACCGCCGAGCAGATGCTCGACGCCTATTCCTCGGTCGGCATGCCGCTGTTCTACAAGCACTGGTCGTTCGGCAAGCAGTTCGCCTTCCAGGAGGCGTCCTACCGCAAGGGCCTGATGGGCCTCGCCTATGAGATCGTGATCAACTCCTCGCCGTGCATTTCATATCTGATGGAGGAGAACACGGCGACGATGCAGACGCTGGTGATCGCGCACGCGGCGTTCGGGCACAATCACTTCTTCAAGAACAACTATCTGTTCAAGCAGTGGACCGATGCCGACGGCATCCTCGACTATCTCGAATTCGCCAAGGGCTACATCTCCGCCTGCGAGGACCGCCACGGCCGCGAGACCGTGGAGCGGACCATCGATGCCGCGCATGCCTTGATGTCGCATGGAGTCGACCGCTATCCCGGCAAGAAGATCCTCGACCTGCGCGCCGAGGAGAAGCGTGCCGGCGAGCGCCGCCAGCACGAGGAAAGCGTGTTCAACGATTTGTGGCGGACAGTGCCCAACACCAAGCACAAGAGCAAGGCTACGCTCACCGTCGAGCGCCGCCGCGCGCTGCTTGGCCTGCCGCAGGAGAACATCCTCTATTTCCTCGAGAAGACCGCACCGCGCCTTGCGCCCTGGCAGCGCGAGCTCATTCGCATCGTTCGCCACATCGCGCAGTATTTCTACCCGCAAGGGCAGACCAAGGTGATGAACGAAGGCACCGCGACCTATGTCCATTACCGCATCATGAACCGGCTGCATCAGCAGGGCCGGATCACCGACGGCAATTTCCTCGAATTCCTGCAGTCGCACACCAATGTGGTGTTCCAGCCCGAGTTCGACGACCGCCGCTATTCCGGCTTCAACCCTTACGCGCTCGGCTTTGCCATGATGCAGGACATCGAGCGGATCGTGAAGAATCCCGAGGACGAGGACCGCGACTGGTTCCCCGATATCGCCGGCAAGGGCGACGTCGAGGGCGTGCTGCGCGAGATCTGGAGCAATTACCGCGACGAGAGCTTCATCAACCAGTTCCTCAGCCCGGCGCTGATCCGGCGCTTCCGCATGTTCCATCTGCACGACGATCCCGCCGAAAGCCAGGGGATCAAGGTCGATGCGATCCACGACGAGCGCGGTTATCGCCGGGTGCGGCGCGAGCTGGCGCGGCAATACGACGTCGGTTTCGTCGACGCCAATATCGAGGTCATGGATGTCGATCTCGACGGCGATCGTCGCCTGATGCTGCGTCACACCACCGTGAAGGGCGCGCAACTCAACGAGACCGACGCGCGGCGCGTGCTGCAGCATCTCGCCGATCTGTGGTCCTACGACGTCGCGCTGACCGAAGTCGACGGCACCGACAAGGTGCTGAAGGAATACGTCGTCAGCCCGCGCGCCGCTGCGGTCGCCGCCTGAGCATCACGTAATCGAGAACAGCAACGCGCGGTGACTGCCGCGCGGAATGCGTGTCTCGCTTGGTGAACCTTCATTTCCATCGAAGGCTCACATCATGAACATCACAGCAACATTCGAAGCTCTCGAAGCGCATCATGTTCTGCTCGAACGTGATGGCCGGCATGCGGAGTGGTCTTGGTGATTGCCTGCGCGGGCGCGATTGATAAGGTGCGCCGCGTCAAGAAGACCAAGAAAAGGATATGCTCTTGTCAACTCGCTCCCGCCTGGCGGGCCTTCTCGCCGTCACCGCGCTCACGGCCTCGTCGATCTCGCCATCCATTGCAGCCGATTCCGCGATCAGAATAGGGAACACCGCGCCCTATAGCGGCCCGGCGTCGGCCTACGGCACGATCGCGCGCGCCGAAGCCGCCTACTTCCAGATGCTCAACGATCAGGGCGGCATCAACGGCCGCAAGATCGAGTTCGAAAGTCTCGACGATGCCTATTCGCCGTCGAAGACGGTCGAGCAGACCCGCAAGCTGGTCGAGCAGGACGAGGTGCTCGCGATCTTCAGCGCGGTCGGTACCGCGCCAAATATCTCGGTGCAGAAATATCTGAACATCAAGCACGTGCCCCAGCTGTTCGTGTCGTCAGGCGCGACGCGCTGGAACGATCCGAAGCAGTTTCCGTGGACGGTCGGCTTCAATCCGACCTATGAGCTCGAAGGCCGGCTCTACGCAAAATACATCCTGAAGACCAAGCCGGACGCGAAGATCGCGGTCATCACGCCGAACGAAGACGCCGGCAAGGACTACCTCAAGGGCTTCAAGGATGGACTTGGCGAGCATGTCGGCCAGATCGTCGCCGAGACCACCTACCTCACGACCGATCCGACCATCGATTCCCAGATGGTGACGATGCGCGAGTCCGGCGCGGATGTGTTCTTTGCCGAGGCGACGCCGAAATTCGCCGCGCAAGCGCTGCGCAAGGCGGCGAGCATGGGCTGGAAGCCGCTCACCATCCTGCCGACCGTCTCCAACTCGGTCTCGGCAGTGCTCGAGCCGGCCGGGCTCGAGAACGTCATTGGTGTCGTGACCGGGCTCTACCTGAAGGACCCGACCGATCCGCGCTGGGCCGACGATCCCGCGCAGCAGGAGTTTTCGGCCTGGATGAAGAAGTACCAGCCGAATGCCAGCCCGGGCGATCTGTTCAACGTGCAGGGCTACACGGTCGCGCAGGTCATGACGGCCGTGCTGAAGAACTGCAACGGCGACTACAGCCGCGACAACATCATCAAGCAGGCGAGCAATCTGAAGGCGCTGGAATTGCCGATGCTGCTGCCGGGCATCAAGGTGCAGACCGAGCCCGACAATGTGACGCCGATCCGCCAGATCCAGATGGCGCGGTTCGACGGCAAGTCCTGGGCGCTGTTCGGCGACGTGCTGAGCGACAAGTAGGCGCCACCAACTCCGCTGTCGTCCCTGCCTAGTGCGCAATTGCGCACGGGAGCAGGGACCCATACGCCGCGGCCTCTGTTGTGAACGCGACTCGTCGTTCCAGCGTAGCTCGACAATCTGTATCGGTGGTTATGGGTCCCTGCGTTCGCAGGGACGACACGGAGTTTGTTGCACAGCCTTGCCGCGTCTTTGTGACGGCGAGGGCCAGTGCTTACCGTAAACTGGCGTTGATCTTGTCCAGCACGGCTGAGCCGGGGCACAGCGCCTGTTCGTCCAGCGTGTTGAGCGGCGTCTCGACGGTGTCGAGATGGGTGTGCAGATCCTCGGCATCCGGATCGACATAGAGCAGGCCGGTGACGATCTGGCCCTTGGCCGCATGCTTTTGCAGGAAGGTCATCGCGCCCAGCCGATCGTGCGGATCGTAGTCGGCGTCGAGCTTGCGCAGCGCGAGGCGCGAACCGTCATGCTGCTCGACCACCTGCACGGTGCCGGGCGCATAGTCGACGCTGATCGGCTCGCGGCCGACCAGCACGTCGAGCCGGTTCACCGCGTCGTTGTGTTCGCGGACATAGTCAAAACTCTTGGTCGAGCCGGCGTGGTTGTTGAAGGCGATGCAGGGGCTGATCACGTCGATGAAGGACGCGCCCTTGTGCCGGATCGCAGCGGCAATCAAGGGAACCAATTGCGTCTTGTCGCCGGAGAAAGAGCGCGCCACGAAGGTGGCGCCAAGCTGCAAGGCGATCGCGACCAGGTCGATCGCATTGTCGGTGTTGGTGACGCCCTTCTTGGACTTCGAGCCGCGGTCGGCGGTCGCCGAGAACTGGCCCTTGGTCAGGCCGTACACGCCGTTGTTCTCGACGATGTAGGTCATGTTGACGGCGCGCCGGATCGAATGCGCGAACTGGCCGAAGCCGATCGATGCGGAATCGCCGTCGCCGGAGACGCCGAGATAGATCAGGTCGCGGTTGGCGAGGTTGGCGCCGGTCAGGACCGACGGCATGCGGCCATGCACCGAGTTGAAGCCGTGCGAATTGCCGAGGAAATAGTCCGGGGTCTTCGACGAGCAGCCGATGCCGGAAATCTTCGCCACCCGATGCGGCTCGATCGAGAGCTCATAGCAGGCCTCGATGATCGAGGCGGTGATCGAATCGTGGCCGCAGCCGGCGCACAGCGTCGAGATCTTGCCCTCGTAGTCGCGATGGGTATAGCCCAGCTCGTTCTTCTTCAGGCCGGGATGATGAAACTTCGGCTTTGCAATGTAGGTCATGTCACGGCCTTGCGGAGAGGGGTCACCTTGAGGTGGTCCTGGTGGTCGCCGATCGCGTTGGCGATGAAGCGCGCGGTGATCGGCGTGCCGTCATAGTGCAGGATCGGCACCAGCCTGACGGGGTCGATGCCGTTCTCGTTGACGATCAGCTGACGCAGCTGGGCGTCGCGGTTCTGCTCGACGACGTAGACGAAGTCGTGGTCGGCGATGAAGCTTGCGACACTGGAGTGGAACGGGAAGGCGCGGATGCGCATGCGGTCGAGCTGATGGCCGCGCGCCTCCAATATCCCGATCGCCTCGTCCATCGCGGGCGAGGTCGAGCCGAAATACAGCACGCCGTATTTGGTCGGCTTCGCCGCATTGGCCTGCAGCGGCCGCGGCACCATGTCCTGCGCGGTCTCGAACTTGCGCACCAGGCGCTGCATGTTGTCGGCGTAAACGGCGCCTTCCTCGGAATAGCGCGCGTAGCGATCGCGCGAGGTGCCGCGGGTGAAGTAGGAGCCCTTGGTCGGATGCGTGCCGGGATAGGTGCGGTAGGGGATGCCGTCGCCGTCGACGTCGAGATAGCGGCCGAAGTCGCGGCCTTCCTCGAGCATCTCCGCCGTCATCACCTTGCCGCGGTCGTATTGCTTGGCATCGTCCCACTTCAGCGGGCGGCACAGCCGGTGGTTCATGCCGATGTCGAGATCGAGCATCAGGAAGATCGTGGTCTGCAGCCGCTCGGCGAGATCGAAGGCGGCGGCGGCGAACTCGAACGCCTCCGCCGGATCCTCCGGGAACAGCAGCACGTGCTTGGTGTCGCCATGCGAAGCGTAGGCGCAAGCGATCACGTCGCATTGCTGGGTGCGGGTCGGCATGCCCGTCGAGGGGCCGGCGCGCTGGATGTTCATGATCACGGCCGGGATCTCGGCAAAGTAGGACAGGCCGATGAACTCGGTCATCAGCGAGATGCCCGGACCCGAGGTCGCGGTGAAAGCCCGCGCGCCGTTCCAGGAGGCGCCGATCACGATGCCGATCGAGGCGAGTTCGTCCTCGCCCTGCACGATGGCGTATTTCGCCTTGCCGGTCTCGGGATCGTGACGGAACTTCTTGCAGTGGCTGGTGAAGGCTTCCGCCACCGACGATGACGGCGTGATCGGATACCAGGCGCACACGGTGGCGCCACCATAGACGGCGCCGAGCGCGGCTGCGCTGTTACCCTCGACAAAGATGCGGTCGCCGACCTTGTCGGACTTCTTCACCCGCAGCCCGAGCGGGCATTTCAGGTTCTGCAGCGCCCAGTCGCGGCCGAGATGCAGCGCATGGACGTTGGAGGAGAGCAGCTTCTCCTTGCCCTTGTACTGCTCGCCGATCAGCTGTTCGACCACCTTGGGATCGAGGTCGAGCAGCGCGCAGAGCGCGCCGAGATAGATGATATTCTTGAACAGCTGGCGCTGCCGGGGATCGGTGTAGGTCGAGTTGGTGATCGCGGTCAGCGGCACGCCGATGACCGTGATGTCCTCGCGGAACTTCGACGACGGCATCGGCTTGGTCGAATCGTAGAACAGGTAGCCGCCGGGCTCGATCGAGGCGACGTCCTTGTCCCAGGTCTGCGGGTTCATCGCCACCATCATGTCGACGCCGCCGCGGGCGCCGAGATGGCCGTCCTCGGTGACGCGCACCTCGTACCAGGTCGGCAGGCCCTGGATGTTGGAGGGGAAGATGTTGCGTGGGCTGACCGGCACGCCGTGACGCAGGATCGAACGCGCGAACAGTTCGTTCGCGGAAGCCGAGCCCGAACCGTTGACGTTGGCGAAGCGGACGACGAAGTCGTTTACGCTGCTGATCGGGCTTTGGACTGACATGTTGATCCCGCTTGAACCATATCGATGAGGTACTTCTGCATGTCCCAGGCGCCGGTCGGGCAGCGCTCGGCACACAGCCCGCAATGCAGGCAGACGTCTTCGTCTTTCACCATGACGCGGCCGGTCTTCAGGTCGCCGGAGACGTAGAGCGCCTGGTCGTGATGCGGCGAGGGGGCCTTCAGCCGCTGCCGCAAATCGTCCTCCTCACCGTTCTCGGTGAAGCTGATGCAGTCCATCGGACAGATGTCGACGCAGGCGTCGCATTCGATGCAGAGCGGCGCTGAGAACACCGTCTGCACGTCGCAGTTCAGGCAGCGCTGCGCCTCGCCGAGCGCGAGCTTGAGGTCGTAGCCGAGCTCGACCTCGGCGCGGATGTCCTTCAGCGCCACCACCTTGTCGCGATGCGGCACCTTGAAGCGCTTGTCGGCGGAGATGTCGTTGTCGTAGCTCCACTCGTGGATGCCCATCTTCTGCGAGGAGACGTGCACCTCGGGCAGCGGGCGCTCGTTGATGTCCTCGCCGGACAGCATCTTGTGAATGGAGAGCGCGGCGTCATGGCCGTGCGCCACCGCCCAGATGATGTTCTTCGGCCCGAACGCCGCGTCGCCGCCGAAGAACACCTTCGGATTGGTCGAGGCGAACGTCTTGGGGTCGACCTTCGGCATGTGCCACTTGTCGAATTCGATGCCGCAATCGGCTTCGATCCAGGGGAACGCATTCTCCTGACCGACCGCAACGAGCACATCGTCGCAGGGGATCGTCTCGTCCGGCTCGCCCGAGGGCACCAGATTGCGGCGGCCCTTGTCATCGTATTCGGCGCGGACCTTCTGGAAGATGACGCCGATCAGCTTGCCGGCCACATGCTTGAATGCCACCGGCACCATGTAGTTGAGGATCGGGATGTCCTCGTGGATGGCGTCTTCCTTTTCCCACGGCGAGGCCTTCATTTCCTCGAAGCCGGACCGGACGACCACCTTGACGGCCTCGCCGCCGAGGCGGCGCGCGGTGCGGCAGCAATCCATCGCGGTGTTGCCGCCGCCGAGCACGATGACGCGGCGGCCGATCTTGTCGACATGGCCGAACGAGACGTTGGCCAGCCACTCGATGCCGATATGGATGTTGGCGCCGGCTTCCTTGCGGCCGGGGATGTCGAGCTCGCGGCCGCGCGGCGCGCCGCTGCCGACGAAGATCGCGTCGTAATTCTCGGAGAGCAGCTGCTTCAGGCTGTCGACGCGCTGGCCGCCCTTGAACTCGACACCGAGGTCGAGGATGTAGTCGGTCTCCTCGTCGATCACGCTGTCGGGCAGACGGAATTTTGGAATCTGGCTGCGCATCATGCCGCCGGCCTTGGGATCGCCGTCGAACACGGTGCAGTGATAACCGAGCGGCGCGAGATCGCGCGCCACCGCGAGCGAGGCGGGGCCGCCGCCGACCAGCGCGATGCGCTTGCCGTTCTTCGGCCCCGGCTTCGGCAGGCGATGCTTGATGTCGTCCTTGAAGTCGGCAGCGACGCGCTTCAGGCGGCAGATCGCGACCGGATTGTCCTCGACCCGGCCGCGGCGGCACGCCGGCTCGCATGGACGGTCACAGGTGCGCCCGAGAATCCCGGGGAACACGTTGGACTGCCAATTGATCATGTAGGCGTCGCTGTAACGCCCCTCAGCAATCAACCGGATGTACTCGGGAACAGGGGTGTGTGCGGGGCAGGCCCATTGGCAATCGACTACTTTATGAAAGTAATCAGGCGCCGAGATATCAGTCGGTTTCATTCCTACCTTTGACCCGCGCGAAAATGCCTACCCGCGCGGCCTTATCGTTGACGACGAACGCTCACGTGGCGTTGTTCTGGTTTTTGAATTGGATCATAGGCTTATCTTATTAGAGCCGTTCCAGAGAAGGCAAAGGCTAAATTGTCTGATCATCAGCTTTCGCGCGGCTGATGCGCGTGTAGCGTTAATCTCGATTACGTTATGTGGCGGTGCAGCATGCGCGCACCGCCACGTAACGTTTGTTTGGGTATGAAAGTCGACACACGCGCTGCGCGTTTGTTTAATCGCGCGGCAGATCGCTCTTCGCGATGTCCCACAACAGCCTGTAGACGCCGCTGGTGACCACCAGCGGCTTCAAGGCAGCGTTGCCGGTGATGGCAGCCGCGGCCGCCGGGATCGCGCTGACATCAGTGGCGTCGATCAGCACGAACCAGTCGCCGGCGCCGGGATCGGCCTTCTCGGCATCCGGCGTGAGCGGCTTCGACAGCACGGGATCGTTCTCCAAGAGGTGCATCGAGATGATGCCGTCGCGCGCGGCGGGATCGAGTTGCTCCCGCAATGCAGCGCGGAGCTTGTCCGCCCCATCGGCCGGCGGACGGAGCCGGATGATGCCGAGCGCGGCGCCTCGGCCGACGCCGCGGCTGATCGTGATGCGCGCCACCCCGCGGATCATATTCTGGAAGCGCGCGATGTTGGCCTTCGACCAGTCGGTCTGGTTGGCGAGCGCCTTGCGATAGGCCGGGCTCTCGAGCACGTCGAAGGTCGCGGTGGAGTAGAGGCTGAGATATTTCGGCCTGCCGTCATGGGCGACGTAGCGGCGGGCCTCCTCGAATCCATCGATGGCGACACGTTCTTCGAGATGCTCGCGGTCGTACCAGCGGTTGAATTCAGCTTCGTGTAAGCTGTCGATATCCATCGAGGTCATCAGCATGCCTTGTCCGGCGATTGGCATCGGGGGCTCCTTCTTTGCCTTGTTTTATCTGTACAATATCGCCGACCGGTGCGGGCCGGGGAAGCCGGTTCCGAGCCGCCCGAGACCGTGCAGACCAAGGATTGCCACAATTGCCGCAATCCTGTTCAGCGCGCATTCACGGAAGTAGCATTTCCATCTATTACGCCAACTCTTGAGAAGAAAAGGGACGACCACTATGACGCGCATTCTGTGGGCATTGATCGTGGGTCTGGTGTCGTTCGCCGCGCTTCCTGTCCATGCGGAGGACCAGGAGAAGCGCCTCGCGCTCGTGGTCGGCAACGGGGCCTATCAGGCCAGCGCGCTGCAGACCGCCGCAAACGATGCCGGATTGGTGGCGCAGACGTTGCAGGCCGCCGGCTTCGACGTGATCGGAGCGCGCGATCTCGATAGCGAGACGCTCCGCAAGTCGTTCCGCGATTTCATCCAGAAGGTGCAGGACGCGGGCCCCAATGCCGTCGCCTTCGTCTATCTCGCTGGCTACGGCGTGCAGCTCACCGGCGAGAACTACTTCGTGCCGGTCGACGCCAAGATCGCCCGCGACACCGACGTGCCGGTCGAGGCGATTCGCATCTCCGATTACAGCCATCAACTGTCGGCGCTGCCGATCAAGGCCGGTGTGATCGTGCTCGATGCGGCGCGCAGCAATCCCTTCGCCAAGGACGGCCAGCCGCTGGCCGGCGGCCTTGCGCTGGTCGATCCCGATCCGAAGATGCTGATCGCCTTCAATTCCGCGCCCGGCACCGTCGCCCCCGACGGCGCGCCGCCTTACGGGCCGTATGCGCAGGCGCTGGCGGAAATGATTCGCGCCGGCGGCCTGACCTTGCCCGAGGTGTTCGATCGCGTCCGCCTGCGCGTCAACGAAATGACCAAGGGCGCCGAGATCCCGTGGAATGCGCAGAAGGTCGATGCGCCCTTCATGTTCTTCGAGCGCAAGCCGGACGCGCCGCCGCAGCAGGTCGATGCCGGACTGCGCACCAAGCCGATCCGCGATTTCCCGGCCCAGGATGCCTACGCGGCCGCGCTGGAGCGCGACACGTTGCAGGGCTACGAGGACTACTTGCAGGCCTATCCGAACGATCCGCAGGCCAAGCGGGTGCGCGCGATCGTGGCGGCGCGGCGCGAGGCCATCACCTGGCGGCGCACCTACAACGCCGACTCGACCGATGCGTATTGGTCGTATCTGCGGCGTTATCCGCACGGGCCGCATGCTTACGACGCAAGGCGCCGGCTCGCCTATCTGTCGGCCGCGCTGGAGCCGCCCGCGCAGTTCACCGTGCTCGACTATGACGTGCCGCCGCCGCCGCCCGACGAGATCGTCTATGTCGACCGCCCGGTGCTCTATTACAGCGATCCGGTGTTCGACTTCGCGCCGCCTCCGCCGCCGCCGGTGTTCTTCCTGCCGCCGCCGCCGCCGGACTTCGTCGTGCTGCCGCCACCGCCGCCGCCGATCGGCCTGTTCGTGCTGCCGACGCCGTTCTTCGTGGCGATGCCGGCCTATGTCGCCGCGCCGGCCTATGTGGTGCCGCCGCAGAACAACATCGTGTTCAACAACATCCACAACACGACCGTCATCAACACGGTGATCAACAATCCCAACCCGACGCCGGCGCAGCTTCATGCGGCCGGGGTGACCGCGGCAATGGGCGGTGCACCGGTCACGGCGGCACCGCAACTGCCGGCCGCGGCGATGCAGCGCGCCAATCTGGCACGGCCTGGCGGTCCACAAGGCGTGACGCCGGCACAGGGTGCGGCGATGGGAGCGCCCGGCGCTGCGCCGAACGCTGCCGCCGCGCCGAACGCAGCCACGACGCCGAACGCAATGGGCGCGCCGGGTGCGCATACCCTTCCGGGCGCGAAGAATGGACCGCCGCTGCCGCAGTCGGCGACCGCGCCGCCTAGCGCCGCGCAACAGCATGGCGCCGTGCAGCCGGGTGCCGCACAACCTGGCGCCGCGCAGCCTGGGGCAGTGCAGCCTGGGGCCAAGCCGAATGTGGTCGCTCCCGGCAAGCCGGCGACAGCCATGGCGCCTGCCAATGCGCAACCTGCGCCTCCGGCCAAGCCCGGCGCAGCCCCCACGACAAATGCGCCGGCTTCGCCCGCGACCGCCGGCAAGCCGGGGCGGCAGCAACCGCTCTCGCATGCCGCGACCGCGCCGACCACAAACGTGAAGCCGGCACCGGCGCCGTCGTCGCCGGCGAGCCGCGCACCTTCGGGCCGGTCGGCGCCGGCAGCGCGTTCGGCACCCGCGCATGCCGCGGTGTCGCCGCCGCCGGTCTCTCGGGCTGCGCCGGTGCGGGCTGCACCTCCGCCGCGGGCCGCACCTCCGCCGCCCCATGCCGCAGCCGTTGCGCCGCGCCCGGCGCCCGCACCGGCTCCGCGCGCCGCGCCGCCGCCACCACCACCGCGGCCGGCGATGCAGGCGCAGCGCGCAGCACCGCCGCCGCGGATGGCAGCGCCCCCGCCAAGGCCCGCAGCACCAGCCCGAGCCGCCCCGCCGGCATGCCCTCCCGGCAAATGCAAACATTGAGGGCATGACACCATGAGCCGAGCAGGTCAGCCTTCATGAGCATCACGGCCACACTCGGACCGCGGACAGTCGCGAAACTCATCATCGGTACGATCGCGGGGCTGGTGGCATTCCACCAGCCGGCGCGGGCGACTGAGCTCGCGGCGCAGGACATCGCGCTGCTCGACCGCCTGACCTGGGGCGTCAACGCGTCCAGCGCGGCGCATCTGCGCGAGGTCGGCGTCGAACGCTGGCTGCAGGAGCAGCTGCATCCGGCCAACAGTGCGTTGCCGGCCGCCGTCCAGAAGCAGATCGAGGCGATGCCGGACGTGCATCGCTTCCCGTTCGACATTGCGGCCTCGTTCGACCAGCAGGGGAAATCCGCCAACCAGGTCGCCGATCCCGAGCAGAAAAAGGCGGCGCAACAGGTCTATCAGCAGGCCATGAACGACCGCGCCCGGCAGGCCGCGGCCCGCACCATCCTCCACGCGCTCTATGCGCCCGATCAATTGCGCGAACGCCTGACCTGGTTCTGGTTCAACCACTTCAACGTTCACCAGTACAAGTCCAACATCCGCGTGCTGGTCGGCGACTACGAGGACCGCGCGATCCGCGCCAACGCGCTCGGCAAATTCCGCAACCTGCTCTCGGCGACGCTGCATCATCCGGTGATGCTGCGCTATCTCGACAACGCCGACAACGCGGCCGGTCACCTCAACGAGAACTACGCCCGCGAGATCATGGAGCTGCACACCATGGGCGTCGGCTCCGGCTACACCCAGGCCGATGTCGAGGCATTGGCGCGGATCCTCACCGGCGTCGGCATCGACTTCAAGTCGGAGGATCCGAAGCTGAAGCCCGAGCAGCAATCCCAGCTGGTCCGCGAGGGCGCGTTCGAATTCAATCCGGCGCGGCACGATTTCGGCGACAAGACCTTCCTCGGCCATCAGATCAAGGGCCGCGGTCTCGCCGAGGTCGATGAAGCCCTCGACATCCTGTGCCGCCACCCCGCGACCGCCACGCATATCGCAAAGCAGCTCGCGACCTATTTCGTCTCGGACAATCCGCCGCCCGCGCTGGTGCAGCAAATGGCGCAGACCTTCCAGAAGACCGACGGCGATATCGCGGCCGTGATGTCGACGCTGGTTCATGCTCCGGAATTCACCGCGAGCCTGAAGGGCGGCGCCAAGTTCAAGGACCCGGTGCTCTACGTGATGTCGTCGGTGCGGCTCGCCTACGACAACAAGGTCGTCCTCAACACGCTGCCGATCCAGGGCTGGCTCAACCGCCTGTCGGAAGGCCTGTTCAACCACGAGACGCCCGACGGCTATTCGATGCTGTCGGCGGCCTGGAACGGTCCCGGGCAGATGATGCTGCGCTTCGAGATCGCGCGCGCGATCGGCTCGGGATCGGCCGGACTGTTCAAGCCGAACGAGCCCAACGCCGTCGACCAGCCGGCGTTTCCGCTCGTCATGAACGGGCTCTACTTCAGCAACATCAGGCAGACGCTGAGCCCGACCACGCTCGCCGCGCTCGACCAGGCGGTGTCGCCGCAGGACTGGAACACGCTGTTTCTGTCGTCACCCGAGTTCATGCACTGAAAGGGAGGTTCGCCAATGAACCGCCGCGAACTGATCAAGGCCTTCGCCGCTTCCACCTCGCTCACCCTTGCCGGCCGGGTCTGGGCGGCGCCTGCGACCGACGCGCGCCTGCTGGTGGTGTTCCTGCGCGGCGCCTATGACGCCGCCAACGTGGTGGTGCCGGTCGGCAGCGAGTTCTACTACGCCTCGCGCCCGACGCTCGCGGTGGCGCGGCCCGATACCGGCAATCCGAACGCGGCGCTGGCGCTCGATGCCGGCTGGGGGCTGCATCCGGCGCTGCGCGAGTCGATCTATCCGCTCTGGGCCAAGCGCGAGATCGCGTTCGTTCCGTTTGCCGGCACCAGCGACGACCTCTCGCGCAGCCATTTCGAGACCCAGGACACGATCGAGCTCGGGCAGGCGGTCGGCGGCAGCCGCGACTACCGCTCCGGCTTCATGAGCCGGCTCGCGACCGAGCTGACGCGGGTGAAGCCGATCTCCTTCACCGACCAGCTGCCGCTGATCTTCCGCGGCCAGAGCCAGATCCCGAACATCGGCATCGCCAGCGTCAGCAAGCCCGGCGTCGACGACCGGCAGGCGCGGCTGATCAGGGAGATGTATGCCAAGGGCGATCTCGCCAATTCGGTGTCGGAAGGATTTCGCGTCCGCGACGACGTCTACAAATCAGTCTCCGAGGAGATGATGGCGGCCAACCGCGGCGCGGTGTCGCCGCGCGGCTTCGAGCTGTCGGCGCGGCGGATCGGCCGCCTGATGCGCGAGCAATTCAACCTCGGCTTCGTCGACGTCGGCGGCTGGGACACCCATGTCAACCAGGGCGCCGCGACCGGCTATCTCGCCGACCGCCTCGGCGAGCTGGGCAGGGGCCTTGCCGGCTTCTCCGAGGAGATCGGCCCCGCGATGTGGCGCGACACCGTCGTGGTCGTGATCTCCGAATTCGGCCGCACCTTCCGCGAGAACGGCGACCGCGGCACCGATCATGGCCATGGCAGCGTCTATTGGGTGATGGGCGGCGGCATCAATGGCGGACGGATGGCCGGCGAGCAGGTCCAGGTCGCACAGGCGACGCTGTTCCAGAACCGCGACTATCCTGTGCTGACCGACTACAAGGCATTCTTCGCCGGCCTGGTCCAGCACGTCTACGGCCTGCAGCAGGCGAGCCTCGAACGCATCTTCACCGGCATCAAGCCGAAGGACCTGAACCTGGTTTGAAGGGGCACTGCCAAAATATCGAAAACAAAGTAGCCGTCGGTCGCAGGTGTTGTTCCATTTCGGTTATGCTTGGGATCCAGCTAACCAGGAGGCAAGAAAGCCATGATGGGACGGTTTTTCTCGCGACGGGCCGCCCTCATGGCGGCGGTCGAGTGTTCGTTCCTGTTAACTCTGGGAGCGGCAGCACCCGCCGCGCATGCCGCCGACGTTAAGGTCATGAGCACGGTCGCGCTCACCCCTACACTCGGCGAACTGATCCCGAAGTTCGAGAGCCGCAGCGGCAACAAGCTAATTGTCGTCTACAGCACGATCGCCGATCTGAAGAAGCGGATCGAGGCGGGCGAAACCGCAGATGTGATGATCCTGTCGCGCACTGCCCTCGACGGCCTAATGACCCAGGGCAAGGTTGCCCAGGGCAGCATCGTCAACGTGGGGAGCTCTTATGTCGCCGTCGGGGTACGTACCGGTGCGCCCAAGCCCGACATCAGCACAGTGGAGCAACTGAAGACTGCGCTTCTCGCCGCCAAATCGATCTCCTACGCCGATCCAGCGAAGGGCGGCGCCAGTGGCGTCTATTTCGCCAAGGTCATTGATCGTCTCGGCATCACTGATCAGATGAAATCCAAGACCGTCCTGGTGCCGGGCGCCGAAGCGGGCGAACTCGTCGCCAAGGGCGAAGTCGAAATGGGCGTCGCACAGGCCTCGGAAATTGCCGCGGTTCCGGGGACGCAGGTGGTCGGCCCTCTACCCGGTGATTTGAACAGCGCGATCGTCTTCGCGGTCGGCATCGGATCCACGAGCAAAGATCCGGCAGCGGCCAGATCGCTGATCGAGCTCCTCACCGGTCCGGCCGGTTCCGCCGTGCTCAAGTCCAAGGGAATGGATCCGGCCTAGGCCGTTTTCGCTTCAGCGAAAGCAGCGACAGGTCAGCAGCATTCAAGAAGAGAGTTCTCGTATTGTTCTCGGGCGAGTCTCACACGACCGTCTGTTGGTCAAGGAGATTTCGACCTCGACTGACGAAGAACTTTTTCTCCACCTTCCTGCGGTATGCCAAAGTCTGCTCCGGGCGAACGACGGGACAAGGGAAAAGCCGAAACCATGTTGATGGACCGTGGAATTGCCGACGCCGACGCCGACGCCGGCGCGATGGGTGAGGGGACTCTGCCTGGTCATCGCTCGCGCCTTGTCAACCGCCGGGCGTTTCTGTTCGGCTCCGCTGCCGGTCTCGCCGCACTGAGCCTGGCTGGTTGCGCATCCGACTACATGAGCCTGGCCGAGGCGGAGAAAGTCTACGGGCCGGTGCCTGACGAGAAATTCCCGATCCCTGCGGTCGATGTCAGCAAGGTCGATCCGAAATATTTTCGCAAGACGGTGCGCTACGACAGCAACGAGGCGCCCGGTACGATTATCGTCGATCCCGGCAAGTACTATGTCTACCGTATTGAAGGTGAGGGAAACGCGACCCGCTATGGCGCCAATGTCGGCCGCGATGGGTTCCGGTGGAGCGGGGAGGCTTATGTCGGCCGCAAAGCCGAATGGCCGACCTGGACGCCACCCAAGGAGATGATCGCGCGCCAGCCGGAGGCGGGCAAATATGCTCGCGGCATGCCGGGAGGTCTCGACAATCCACTCGGCGCCCGCGTGCTCTACCTCTATCAAAATGGAGTGTACACGCTTTACACGATCTATAGCACCAGCGACCCCGAAACGATCGGGAACGGCATTACGAGCGGCTGTACCGGCCTCCTCAGCCAGGACATGCTCGACCTCTATTCGCGAACGCCCGTCAAAACGAAGGTGATCGTGCTGCCGGCATAGGCAACGGCGTCGACCGCCGGTGCGCCCACTGAACGACAGTCAGCATGTCCGTCAGAAGCGGACAAAAGAGGCGCACTTGGCAAATGTCGGCCTCGGGCCACAAGCAGACCGTCGATCGCGATCTCAATCGTGTCTCTGGGCAGAAGCATACGTTCATGCCGATAGTGATTTCGCTACAGCTCTCGCGTGCTCAATGAACAACTTTGCCAACGGACCCGGTATGCGGCTCTTCAAAGTAAGAAGTGCGACCGCATACTGAGTAATCGGGATTTTGACCGGCAGGATTTTCAGCCCCACCCGTCGGGAACTGAATTGGGCAACCGAGTTCGGTAGAATGCCGACGAATTTGCCGGTTGCGATAAGGGTCGTGGTCAATTGAATTGATAGCGTGGCAACCGAGGGCCGGGGTGCCTTCAGCCCACCTGCGGTAAAAATTCCCGAGATGATTCCGCCAGGCGTGCTGTCATGCGGCGGAAGCACCCAGGATTGCTCCATCAAATCAACGAGCTCGATCCGACGGCGACGTGCCCATTGACTATTGACTCCGGCAACGGCCACAAACGGCTCCTGGATCAGCGGCTCGAAGACCAAATCCTCTTCGAGAAACGGATCCGGCAGCCGTCCAATCAGAAGTTCGACTTTGCGCTCGCGCAGCGGACCGAACTGCGCCAATGCGATGTCTGCATGGACCACACGCAACTGCACCCGCGGATGCTGTTGCAGGAAGCGCTCCGATATCGCAGGCACCATGCCTGCATTCATGATCTCCGGGCATCCGATTGCAAGTTCACCCGACGTGGGATCAGTCAGGAATTCGATCTGCTTCAATCCTTGACGCATCTCATCGAACACGTTGATTCCGCATTTGAGCAACGCCTGGCCGTAATTGGTCAGCTCGACGCCCTGCGTGGTGCGGTCGAACAGCTTTACCTTGAGTATCTGCTCGAGATCGGAAATCGTCTTGGAGACGACGGGATGGGAGATCGCAAGGCGCTGGGCAGCCTTCGCCATGCTGCCCGCTTCGGCCACAGCCAGCACAATGTGGAGGTCGCGCAGCCTGATCCGCCGGCCAATCCGCTCAGACCATTCCATTTTCGAACCCCTTAGTCTGCAAGCTACAGGGATATCCAAAAATCGAACTTTCAAACTACAGGGACCCGAGGCAGCATTCAATCCGCGATCGGCCATGGCTTCCGGTCCCCGGCAGCCGCGCCGGCCCTGATGGAGGGAGAGATGTCCAAGCGAAGTATCTTCGGCGCTGCGATTCTCGTTCTTTCAACCGCCGCAACGGGGAACGCCAGCGCGCAGGACGCGGTCAAGATCGGCATGGTCATGCCCATGACCGGTCCACTTGCTGCAGCAGGTCAGCAGGTGCTGGCGGGCGCCCGCCTTTATATGAAACAGCACGGCGACACGGTTGCCGGCAGAAGGGTTGAACTGATCGTAAGGGACGGCGCGTCCTCGGGCGAAACCGGCAAGCGCCTGATCCAGGAGCTCATCGTCAATGACAAGGTGGATATCATCGGCGGAGGCTTGACCGCAGACCTTTTCGCGAGCGCCGGCCTCATTACGGAAGCACAAAAGCCGACCGTCATCATGATTTCGAGCACGACGGCAGTGATCGAAAAATCACCGTTTTACGTCCGCACCAGCTGCACGCTCGCGCAATCTTCCGCGATCCTGGCCGACTGGACGATGAAAAAAGGCGTCGCCAAGGCGGTGACACTGGTAACGGAGTTCGCACCCGGGCTGGAAGCCGAGGAAACCTTCACCAATAACTACAAGGCCGCGGGCGGACAGATCGCGGAAGCGATCCGCGTCCCGCTGCGCAATCCCGACTTCGCGCCCTTCCTTCAGCGCGTCAAGGACGCCGCCCCGCAGGCGTTGTTCGTGTTCGTACCTTCGACCCAAGCCGCGACGTTCGCCAAGCAGTTCGTCGAGCGTGGTCTCGACAAGGCAGGCATCACACTGATTGGGCCCGGTGACCTGACCGACGACGAAGCCTTGCCGAACATGGGCGATGCCATGCTCGGCGTCGTCACCGCACACTTTTATTCGGCAGCGCATGCATCCGCCGTCAACGCGGCATTCACCGACGCCTATCGCAAGGAAGCGAAAGACGGCGCGAACTTCATGGCGGTCTCCGGCTATGACGGGATGCACACAATCTATGAAGCGCTAAAGAGGACTTCCGGCTCCGCGGATGGCAAGGTGCTGATCGCCGCCATGAGGGGCATGGCCTGGGAGAGCCCGCGCGGCCCGATGTCTATCGACCGCAACACCGGCGAGGTCGTGCACAACATCTATATCCGCAAGGTAGAGAAGACCGGAAGCGAACTGCGCAATGTCGAGTTCGAGACCTTCAACAACGTCAGAGACCCTCGCGTCGCGGCACGATGAAGCATCTCGAAGTTATCGTCGCGGGAGGCGGCATCGGCGGGCTGAGTCTTGCACTCAGCCTGCATCAGGCCGGAATAGCAGTCCGTGTCTACGAGGCCGTGCGCGATCCCGCGCCGCTCGGCGTTGGCATCAATCTGCAACCGACCGCGGTACGTGAACTGACTGAACTCGAACTGGGCGACGTCCTTGCGGTGACCGGCATCGCTACGCAGCGGCTCAATCTCTGCAACAAGTTCGGCCAACTGATCCATGCCGAGCGCCGGGGGCTGGAGGCCGGATATCGCTGGCCGCAATACTCGATCCATCGAGGGAAGCTTCAGCGCCTCCTGCTCCAGGCCGTCCGCGAGCGTATCGGAGACCAAAATGTCCGAACCGGACTGAAGCTGGTCAGATTCGAGCAGGACGAGAGCCGCGTCAAGGTTCGCTTCGCTGATCGTCAATCCGGATCGGATCAGGTCGAGGAAGCGGACATTCTCGTCGGCGCCGATGGTATCCATTCAGGCGTTCGGCAGCAGCTTTTTCCTGGAGAAGGCGCGCCTCGCTTCGCCGGTCAGGTGTTGTGGCGAGCGGCCGTGGAGGCCGACTCGTTCCTCGATGGCAAGACGATGGTCATTGCCGGTCATTTTCACCAGCGAGTCATCATCTATCCCATTGCTCGGAGGCGGAGCGGCAAAGTCCTAATCAACTGGATTTGCCAAAAGACGGTGACGAAACAGGCGCCACCGCGTGAGGACTGGAACCGGCGTGTTGCGAAGGAAGAGGTTCTGTCAGCGTTCGGCGGCTGGAAATTTCCGTGGCTCGATCTCCCCGCGCTTATCGACAAGTCACCCGACATCTATGAATTTCCACTGGTCGATCGCGATCCGGTTGCCGCCTGGTCGTTCGGCCGCGTCACTTTGCTTGGCGATGCCGCACATCCGATGCAGCCAATCGGCGGCCAGGCCGGCTCCCAGGCCATCCTCGATTCCCGTGTGCTTACCCGTGCCCTGGTAGAAACTAATGATGCTGTCGCGGCGCTGGACCGTTACGACGCAGAGCGCCGGCCGACGATGAACGACATCATCTTGCGAAATCGTAATTTTGGACCTGAAGCGGCTATGCAGATTGCAGAAGAGCGCGCGCCAAAAGGCTTCGTCTGCATCGACGATGTCATTTCACGTCAAGAACTCGATGCCATCGGCGGTTCCTTTGCAAAGGCCGCGGGTCTCGACGTCGAAACGGTCAACCATCGGCCATCATACGTCTCTCGGCGAGAACAGTTGTCCGAGCCAACTCCTTTTGGCACCAGGCCGGGCCCTTTGTAGGCAAGGCGCGGCAGCGCTGGGTCAATTGCGTCGATCTTGCCGATGCTCGAAAGGGTCCGGTTTACCCTCGTCAGCCGACGCGCGGAGGAATGCCGGGTGCCTTGGTCATGCTCTTGCCGCCAGGTCGGCGATCGCCTTCATTACGGCATTGCGGATGCCGGGATCGTAGAGGATGTGGCCTGCGCCATCGACGATGCGGACTTCGCTGCTCGGCCAGCGCGCGGCGAGCGCGTGCGACGTCGCGGGCGGGCACAGCAGGTCGTAGCGGCCCTGCACCAGGATGCCGGGAATCCCGGCGAGCTTGCCGGCCTCGTCCATGAGTTGGTGCGGCCGCATGAAGCAATCGTTGGCGAAGTAGTGCGCCTCCATGAACGGCGTCGAGGGCAGGGCGCCTGAGGCCTTGAGGTCGAGCCGCGTCTGCTTCGGGGTGTGCTCCGACAGCACACGTTCGGTGTCGTGCCAGGCGCGCGCGGCCGGCGCATGCACGGCGGCGTCGGGATCCAGGATGCGGCGGTAATAGGCCGCAAGCGGCGCCGCACGCTCGTGCTCGGGCAGGAAGTTGAGGAAGTCCTCCGAGAGATCGGGATAGAAGCGCGGCAAGGCGCGCAGGAAGACGTCTTCCAGCTCCTCGGCCGTGCCGAGGAATGTCGCGCGCAGCGCAAGGCCGCTGACGCGCTCGGGATGAGCCTGCGCATAAGCCAGCGCCAGCGTCGCGCCCCAGGAGCCGCCGGCCACCATCCAGCGCGCAAAGCCGAAGCGCTCGCGGATTTTCTCCATGTCCGCGATCAGGTGCTGCGTCGTGTTGTGGTCGCGGCTGCCCTTCGGCCGGCTGCGGCCGCAGCCGCGCTGGTCGAACAGCACGGCGTGGAAGCGCTCCGGATCGAACAGCCGGCGATGATCCGGCTGGCATCCGCTGCCGGGACCGCCATGCAGATAGACCGCAGGGATGCCGCCCTCGCGGCCGACGCTCTCGACGTGCAGATTGTGGCCGTCGCCGACATCGAGCCATTCCGACGTCAGCGGAGCAAAGGGATCGGATCGCCTGGCAGCCTTGCCGGCGTCGGCGTCAGGCGCCATGAGGTTTTTCCTGGTGGTCGTCCGTCTCCAGCGTGCCGCCGGCGAAGTTGCGATACAGGAAACGGTTCTGCGAGCCGGCGGATTCCCGCTCGGCCTGCTTGAAGATCTCCTCGTGCCGCGGCGACAGCGCGCAGGCCGGGTCGGTATTCCCGGCATCGCCGGTCAGCGCAAAGGCCTGGCAGCGGCAGCCGCCGTAATCGACCTCGCGGAATTCGCAGGATTTGCACGGCTCCGGCATCCAGCCGGTGCCGCGATAGCGGTTGAAGGCCTCCGAGTTCTGCCAGATCCAGGCGATCGAATGGTTCGAGCGCACCGATAAGAATTCGAGCCCGGTGATGCTTTCGGCGGCGTGGCACGGCAGCACCTTGCCGGCCGGCGAGATGTTGAAGAACTGGCGGCCCCAGCCGCCCATGCACTTCTTCGGCCGCAGCGCGTAATAGTCCGGCACCACATAGTCGATCGCGAGCGTGCCCTTCAGGCGAACTTGGGCTTCCTCGACGATGCGGCTGGTCTCCTCGATCTGCTCGACCGTCGGCATCAGCGCGGCGCGGTTCTTCAGCGCCCAGCCGTAATACTGCACATTGGCGACCTCGAGCCGGTCGGCGTCGAGGTCGACCGCCATCTGGATGATGTCGGGCAGCTGATGCAGGTTTTGCCGGTGCATCACGGCATTCACCGTGAGCGGCATGTCGAGCTCGCGGGTCCATTTCGCGACTTCGAGCTTCTTCCTGTGCGCGTCCTTCAGGCCTGCGACGCGGTCGGCAACCAGGGGTTCGTTGCCCTGGAAGCTGATCTGCACATGGCTGAGGCCGGCGTCGGCCAGCGCCGAAAGCTTGTCCTTGGTCAGCAGCACGGCCGAAGTGATCAGGTTGGAGTAGAGCCCGACATCGGTCGCGTGCTGCACCAGCTCGACGATGTCCTTGCGCGCGGTCGGCTCGCCGCCGGAGAAATGGATTTGCAGCACGCCGAGTTCGGCAAGCTCGCTCAGCACCTTCTTCCATTCCTCAGTGGTGAGCTCGGTCGAGCCACGGTCGAGCTCGACCGGGTTGGAGCAATACGGGCATTGCAGCGGGCAGCGATGGGTGATCTCGAGCAGCACCGCGAGCGGGATGCCGTAGGTCTCGGCCGCCGAGCGCGTTTGCTCGAGCACTGCGAGCCCGTCGGTTGGGCCTGCTGTCGTTGTCTTGTCGGCGAGCGTGTCACTCATGCTGTGCTCTCGCGCGCTTCGGTGAGAAAGCCCTTGTCGGCCAGGTCCTGCAACATCGCGATCACGTCGGTCGCGATCGCCTCGCGCGGGGCGGCGTATTTCTCTGCGAGCTGGTCGACCATCTCTGCGACGCTGCGCACGCCGTCGCAGAGATGCAAAACCTCGACCGCGATCTCATCCGGCGCCAGCACGCGCTCCGGCGCCAGGATCACCCAGACCTGCCGCGTCTCGTCGAATTTCAGCTTGGTGTGGCGCGGCAGCTTCGGCCGGCTGGTCTCGCTGACGCTGATATTGCGGCTGGCCATGATGTTGTCCTCAAGCCGTCTTCGGCACGAAGGCGCCGGGCGGAATCTGGCCGTCGACGTACGCGTGATAGAGCGCGTCGAGCTGCACCCACAGCACGTTGGTCTTGAAGATCAGCGCGTTGCAGACAGCCTCGCGCTCGGCCGGCGTCCTGGCATGCTGCTTGACGTATTCGAGTGCAAAGCCGGCGTCGCGCGGCGCCTGAGTCAGGCGGCGGCTGAAATAGCTCATGATGTCGGGGTTGACGAAGTCGTAATGCTTCAGCATCCCCGAGATGCGCTCCTCATGCAGGTTCGGCGCGAACAATTCGGTGAGCGAGGAGGCGATCGCCTCCAGCGGCGTGCGGTCGCGGCAGAAATGCACATAGGCCTCCACGGCAAAGCGGGTCGCCGGCAGAATGCCTTCGGTGGATTCGACGTAGGCGGTATCGAGGCCGAGCCCTTCGGTCAGCTTCAGCCAACGCTCGATGCCGCCCTCATTGCCGAGATCGCCGTCATGATCCTCGATGCGGTGGCGCCATTCGATCCGCGTGTTGCGGTCGCGGAAGCGCGAGATCACCATCGCGTCCTTCAGCGGGATCGTGCTCTGGTAGTAATAGCGGTTCAGCGCCCAGGCCTGGACCTGGCCCTTGTTGAGCTTGCCGCCGTGCAGCAGGCGGTGGAACGGGTGCAGGCTGTGATAGCGCGTCGCACCGATGGTGCGCAGCGTCGCCTCCATCTCCTCGGCAGTTTCGAGCGTGATGCCCTTGCCGATCGAGAGCGCGGTCATTCCTGAGGTCAGCACGACATTCACAGCACGATCTCCGTTCCGTCGGAGGGAATCTGCCAGCCCGCCTGTTCGGCCGCCTTGCGTTCGGCTGAGGTCCCAAGCAGCGCCGGGTTGGAGTTGTTGATATGCAAAAACACTTTTCGTCCGATGTCGAGCCCGGCGAGGCTTGCGATCGCGCCCTGATCGCCCGACATCGCGATATGTCCCATGCCCTGGCCGGTCTTGTTGCCGAGCCCTGCCGCGATCAGCTCGTCGTCGCGCCACACCGTGCCGTCGAAGAACACTAGGGGCGCGCCCTTGAGCCGTGCTTTCAGGTCGTCGGTCACACGGGCGCAGGCGGCCAGGAAGTAGAAATATTTGCCGCTGCGCTTGTCCGCAATACGCAGGCCGAGCGTATCGCCGGCACCGTCGGCGCCCGCCGGGTGCGCCTTGCCCTCGAGATACCATGCGCCCTTGCCGGGAACCTCGAACGGCAGCACCTCGAGCCCGGACGGCGATCCATCGGGCAGGGCCGGCTCGAAAGCCCGGTCGACCGCGATTGGCAGGCGGGTCACGTTCTTTTCGCTGAGCACGTTGAAGATGCTGTTGGAGCGCAGGATCGCCAGCACCCGTTCATGGGCGTAGATCGCGAACGGCGAGCCCTCGCGCATCGACAGCAGCCCGGTGACGGCATCGATCTCGCCATTGGTGAGGATGACGCCCGCGATCGGGCTGTGGCGCAGCGCGCCGGGCTTCGGATGGAGCTGCGGCGTTGCGATCAGCTGCTGACGGAGATCGGGGGAGGCGTTGACCAGGAACCAGTGCGCGCCATCGCCGCTGACGGCGATCGAGGCTTGCGTGCTCTGCAATTCGGGATGGTCGCTTCGTGCCGTCCTGCAGACGGCACAGCCGCAGTTCCACTGCGGAACGCCGCCACCCGCCGCGGCACCCAGGACGACGACACGAAGCATGATCCGTCCCCTGGAGAGTTTCACTCTGAAGTTTGACTTCAACCCAGAACTTGGACCCAGAACTTGGACCCAGAAACGTTACGAGGTGGACTCCGGCTTTGGAACACACCCCCATGCTCGGGAGCGCGTTACGCCCGGATGTCCACCTGCGCTAAAACGCTAAACGTGTATAGGGCGCTGCCGCTTACTTGCGGGTAGCGCACATATACATGTTGATTTCCATGCCGACCGACACTTCGACGATCTTCGGTGCTTTCCAGGCCATTAGGCTCTCCTTGTTGCAACCGGACGAACTTTCCGCCCTGCAGGTAAATTACTGTGGTTGGAAAAGTTCGCCACTTAAATTTTTCGCTAGGCGCCCTGCGGAACGGTATGCTGCACTGCGGAAGGCAAATCCGGCTCACTCACAAATTTGTGCGCGCATTTCCCGTCAAAACCCGGTGCCATCAGACCTTTTTCCTGTTGTTCGCCACACGGTGAATGGTGATCTTGGACTAAGAGACAGGGGCCAGATGATCCTCCGAAGGTCCTGATGACGATTCTGTGCTTCCCGGTGACGGGAAGCGACTAACCGAGCCGAGTTCAGCCGATGCCACGCTATTTCTTCAATACCCGTATCGGCGACGAGCTGATCTCCGATCCCGACGGCGAAATCCTGCGCGATCCGGATCGCGCGTGGGAGATGGCGCGGGCGATGATTCGCGAGCTGCTCAAGACCGAGGGTGCCGACGGCGCGTTGCTCAGCGCGGTCATCGAGGTGACCGACGACGAGGGCGAGATCGTGCTGGAGTTTCCCTTCACCGAGGCGATCCTCGATCGTCCGGACCGCTCCATGACAAGGCACTGACGCGCGCTGACAAAGGCCGCCCGGCTACAACCATGCGTTGGCCGATGTCGGCATGTTTCCGATTGCAATTGTCCGGACAAATTCGCAAGACTATGAACGGAAAGCCTGACGGCGCCGATCGACATCAATGGCGCGATGAACAAAGGCTTCCACCCAGGGGAGAACATCCATGAAAAATCACTCGTTCGCACCGCGCAGCCTTGTGCTGGCCGGGGCCATGCTGGGCGCGTTCACGCTCTCTGCTGCGGCGCAGCAGCCGACCGCCGCGCCCGCCGCAGGTGCGGCTCCGGCCGCCCAGCCGCTGCCGCCGGGCTCGCCCTTGATCGGACGTCCGGACAATGAAGCTGCCGCCAAGCTCGCGCCGGTGGCGCCGCCGCCGCTGCCATCGGCGCCCGACAAGCTGCCGCTCGCCAAGCTCAAGGTGCCGGCCGGCTTCAATGTCGAGGTCTACGCCGCCGGCATGGCCAATGCGCGCTCGCTGGCGCTCGGCGACAAGGGCACCGTGTTCGTCGGCAGCCGGCTCGTCGACAAGGTCTATGCAATCGTCAACAAGGATGGCAAGCGCTCGGTCAAGGTGATCGCCTCCGGCCTCTATCGTCCGAACGGCGTCGCCTTCAAGGACGGCACGCTCTACATCGCCGAGCTCTCGAAGGTCTCCAAGATCGACAAGATCGAGGACAATCTGGACAACCCGCCGAAGCCGACCGTCATCTACGACAAGCTGCCGAAGGACGAGGCGCATGGCTGGAAGTTCATCGCCATCGGTCCCGACAACAAGCTCTATGTCCCGGTCGGCCAGCCCGGCAACAACGTGCTGCATGACGCCGACCACGGCCAGATCCGCCGCATGAATCTCGACGGCTCCGGCGCCGAGGTCTATGCGCTCGGCGTGCGCAACTCGGTCGGCTTCGACTGGAATCCCGAGACCAAGCAGATGTACTTCACCGACAATGGCCGCGACTGGCTGTCCGAGACGGTGCCGGAAGACGAGCTCAACCGCATCACCAAGGCGGGCGAGGATTTCGGCGCGCCGTTCTGCTACCAGGGCAACATCATCGATCAGGAGCTCGGCTGGGGCAAGAACTGCAAGGACTACACGCCGCCGGTCGGCCTGATGGGCCCGCATACCGCTTCGCTCGGCATGCGCTTCTACACCGGCAGCCAGTTCCCGAAGACCTACAAGAACGTGATCTTCGTCGCGCGTCACGGCTCCTGGAACAAGTCGCAGAAGCAGGGCGGCGACGTCGTCGCCGTGAGGCTGAACAAGGACGGCACCGTGAAGTCGATCGAGCCGTTCATGACCGGCTTCCTCGAGGACAACAAGTATGTCGGCCGCCCGGTCGACGTGATGCTGCTGAAGGACGGCTCGCTGCTGGTCTCCGACGACTGGAACGGCGCGGTCTATCGCGTCAGCTACGGCAAGCCGAAGGTCGCCAATCAATAAGCCGAAAGTCTAGCCATCGTCATTGCGAGCGAAGCGAAGCAATCCATTCCGCCACCTGCGGCGATGTGGATTGCTTCGTCGCTTCGCTCCTCGCAATGACGGAACATGCCGGGAGAGGCCAATGCAAAAAATAATCATCGCAGTCCTGGCACTCGCCGCACTCAGCTTCTCCGCCAATGCGGAGACCATCCAGGAACGCGCCGTGGCGTGCTTCGCCTGCCATGGCGAGCACGGCACGTCGGAGACCGAGAATACGCCCTCGCTCGGCGGCCAGCAGGCGCCCTATGCGCTGATCCAGCTGTTCATGTTTCGCGAGAAGCTCAGGGTATTCGACCCGATGAACGAGATGGCGAAGCCGATGACCGACGACGATTTGCGCAGCTTCTCGGATTTCGTCGCCACCCTGCCGAAGCCGACGCCGCCCGCGGATGCCGGCGATCCGGCGCGGATGGCGCGCGGCCAGGCGCTGGCGCAGCAGAACCGCTGCAACAGCTGCCACAACACCGATTTCTCCGGCAAGGACAACGTCCCCCGCATCGCCAACCAGCGCGAGGACTACCTCGCCAAGACGCTGGCCGAATACAAGGACAACAGCCGCCACGGCTACGACGCCACCATGGCGGACGTGATGCAGACGGTCACCAAGGAGCAGATCGGCGACCTTGCCTATTACATCGCGCATTTCCGCTGACCGGCTACGCGGCGGGAAGCTGGCCTTGTCCTCCGTGCGGCGCTAAAACGCCATCGTCATACGGAGTGTCTCATGCAGGATCTTTGGCGTCTGTCGGCAACCGAGCTCGCCGGCCTCATCAAAACGAAGAAGGTATCGGCGAAGGAAGCCGCGGAGGCCGGGCTCGCCCGGCTCGATGCGGTCAACCCGAAGATCAACGCGGTGGTCGATCACCGGCCGGACGACGTGCTGGCGCAGGCGGCGAAGGTCGATGCGGCAATTGCGCGCGGTGAGACGGTGGGGCCGCTCGCCGGCGTGCCGATCACGATCAAGGTCAATGTCGACCAGGAGGGCTACGCCACCACCAACGGGCTGAAGGCGCAGCGCGACCTGATCGCCAAGGCCGATAACCCGGTGGTCGCCAATCTGCGCAAGGCCGGCGCGGTGCTGCTCGGCCGCACCAATTGTCCGGCGGTGTCCTATCGCTGGTTCACCACCAACCTCATTCACGGCGACACCAAGAACCCGCGCGATCCCGGCATCACGCCGGGCGGGTCGTCGGGCGGCGCGGGCTCCGCGGTCGCGGCCGGCATCGGTCACATCGCCCATGGCACCGATATCGCCGGCTCGATCCGCTATCCGGCCTATGCCTGCGGCGTGCACGGCCTGCGGCCGAGCATGGGCCGCATTCCGGCCTTCAACGCGGCATTGCCGGAGCGGCCGATCGGCCCGCAGATCAGCGCGGTCTCGGGCCCGCTGGCGCGCACCGTGAACGATCTGCGGATCTCGCTCGCGGCGATGTCGGCGCCGGATTATCGCGATCCCTGGTACGCGCCGGTGCCGCTCGAGGGCCCGCCGCGCGAGAAGCGCGTTGCAATGTGCCTCAATCCCGATGGTCTCAACCCGGTGCCGGAAGTGGTCGCCGCGGTCGCCGATGCCGGCAAACGTCTGCAAGCTGCCGGCTGGATCGTCGAGGAGATCGCCGACACGCCGCCGCTGCGCGAGGCGGCCGAGATCCAGACCCGGCTGTGGCTCGGCGACGGCTACGAGGCGCAGCTTGCGTTTGCCGAGCGCGAGGGCGATCCCGGCGCGCTGGCCTGCCTGCGCGGCGTCCGCTCAAGGGTGCATCCGTTCGACCTGTCGCAGGCGCTGACCCGCCGCGCCACGCTGACCCGCGAATGGTTTGCCTTCCTCGACAAATATCCGGTGCTGCTGATGCCGGTGTCCGGCGAACTGCCGTTCCCCGATCATCTCGACCGCAAGGACGAGGCCTCGTTCGCGCGAGTGTGGCACGCGCAGCTGCCGCAGATCGCGATCCCGTTCATGGGGCTTCCCGGGCTCGTCGTCTCCACCGGGCTGGTGGGACGGATTCCAGTCGGCGTGCAACTGGTGGCGGCCCGCTACCGCGAGGATCTCTGTCTCGCCGCGGGCGAGGCGGTTGAGGCCGGCGGCACGCCGTCGGCTGCGATCGATCCGGTGACCTGAAGATGGCGACCGTCTACGATTTCACCGCCAAGTCGCTCGCCGGCGAGGACATGCCGTTGCGGCAGTTCGAGGGGCAAGTGCTCTTGATCGTGAACACGGCGAGCGCCTGCGGGTTCACGCCGCAATACAAGGGCCTGCAGGAGCTGCACGCCGGGCTCTCGTCGCGCGGCTTTGCCGTGCTCGGCTTCCCCTGCAACCAGTTCGGTGCACAGGAGCCGGGGACGGCGGCGCAGATCGCCACCTTCTGCGAGACCAACTACGCCGTGACGTTTCCGATGTTCGCCAAGATCGACGTCAATGGCTCAGGTGCGCATCCATTGTACGAACACCTGAAACGTGAGAAGTCGGGCCTGCTCGGGCCGGCGATCAAATGGAACTTCACCAAGTTTCTGGTCGATCGCGCCGGCAAGGTCGTGGCGCGGCATGCGCCGACCGCCCGGCCCGAAGGATTGAAGAAGGAAATCGAGGCGCTGCTATGAGCGACGACACCAACGACCAATTCCCCGACCGCCTCTCGGTCGATCCGAACAGCCCGTATTACAACGCGGAGATTCTCGCCCGTGATGTCGGCATCCGCTTCAAGGGCGCCGAGAAGACCAATGTCGAGGAGTACTGCATCAGCGAAGGCTGGGTGCGGGTCACCGCCGGCAATGCCAAGGACCGTTACGGCAATCCGCTGACCATCAAGGTGCATGGGCCGGTCGAGCCGTATTTCCGGGACAAGGCGAAGTCCTGAGCAGACTCCACCGCCGTCATTGCGAGCGCAGCGAAGCAATCCATCGCGCCGCAAGCTGAAACGTGGATTGCTTCGTCGCTTCGCTCCTCGCAATGACGATGAGGAGGCGGCAAGTCCAACTTTGAAGGCGCAAGCATGTCCGTCCGCATCGTCGACGTCCGCGAGGTGACGAAACCGATCTCCTCGCCGATTCGCAACGCCTATATCGACTTCACCAAGATGACCTCGAGCCTGGTTGCCGTGGTCACCGATGTGGTGCGCGACGGCAAGCGGGTGGTCGGTTACGGCTTCAATTCCAACGGCCGTTACGGGCAGGGCGGTCTGATCCGCGAGCGCTTTGCGCCGCGGCTTAAGGAAGCCGATCCGAAAGCGTTGCTCGATGCCACCGGCGACAATCTCGATCCGGACAAGGTCTGGTCGAGGCTGATGTCGAACGAGAAGCCGGGCGGGCACGGCGAGCGTTCGGTCGCGGTCGGCACAATCGACATGGCAGTGTGGGACGCGGTGGCGAAGATCGCGGGCAAGCCGCTGTTCCGGCTGCTTGCCGAGCGCCACGGTGTGAGCGCCAATCCGCGCGTGTTCGTCTACGCCGCCGGCGGCTATTATTATCCGGGCAAGGATCTCGGCGCGCTGCGCAAGGAGATGCGCGGCTATCTCGACCGCGGCTACAACGTCGTGAAGATGAAGATCGGCGGCGCGCCGCTCGCCGAGGATCGCGAGCGCATCGAGGCGGTGCTCAAGGAGATCGGCAGCGACGCGCGGCTTGCAGTCGACGCCAATGGCCGCTTCGATCTGGAGACCGCGATCGCCTACGCCAAGATGCTGCGGGAGTATCCGCTGTTCTGGTACGAGGAGGCCGGCGATCCGCTCGATTATGCGTTGCAGGCCGCGCTGGCTGAATTCTATCCCGGCGCGATGGCGACCGGCGAGAACCTGTTCAGCCACCAGGATGCGCGGAACCTGATCCGCTATGGCGGCATGCGGCCGGACCGCGACTGGCTGCAATTCGACTGCGCGCTGTCCTACGGGCTCAGCGAGTATCAGCGCACGCTCGAGGTGCTGAAGACCCACGGCTGGTCGCCGAGCCGCTGCATCCCGCATGGCGGCCACCAGATGTCGCTCAACATTGCGGCCGGCCTTGGCCTCGGCGGCAATGAAAGCTACCCCGACCTGTTCCAGCCCTATGGCGGCTTCCCGGACGGCGTCCGCGTCGAGGGTGGCCACATCGTCATGCCCGACCTCCCGGGCATCGGCTTCGAGGGCAAGTCGGATCTCTACAAGGAAATGAAGGCGCTGGCCGATTAGCCAGCGCCCATCCGGTCAGCCCGGCAGGCTCCGGTCCGCTTGCAGAATAATTTGAGCAACGCTCAATAAAATATTGAACGTCGCTCACGTTCCGATATACTCATGCTGGAGAGGCGCCTTGTCCGAGATTGGGCAGGCGCCAGAACCGGACCATGAGGATCGCCGCATGCCATATTCAGCGAAGAGTCTCCGGGAAGCTGCCGATGCCGGGGTGATAAGCGCGGCTGATCTGGACCGGCTGCTCGCCTTCCTTGTCAGCCATGAAGGGCAGGGCGACGCCAGCCCGGCGGCCGCCAGGTTCGATGCCGCCCATGTGCTCTGGTACGCCGGCGCGCTGATCGTGATCGGCGCCATGGGTCTGTTCTCGACCCTGGCGTTCACCCAGATGGGCGGCCGGGCGCTCACGGCCTGCGCAATCGCCTACGCCACCGCTTTCGGCGTGGCCGGTCACCATCTCTGGTACGGCAGGAATCTGCGGGTTCCAGGCGGCCTATTGATCGCGATCGCGGTCTCGATGGCGCCGCTTGCGGTCTATGGCATCCAGGACGAGCTCGGCTGGTGGGGCAAGTTCGGCAAGCCCGGAACCGTGCAGGACTTCTACGTCTGGGTGAAGGGCAGCTGGATCTTCATGGAGCTCGCGACGGTTGCCGCCGGCGTCGTCGCGCTGCGCTACTTCCGCTTCGCCTTCATCGTCGCGATCATCGCATTCGCGCTGTGGTTCATGTCGATGGACCTGGCGCCGTGGTTCAGCGGCACGGCCCATGCCGACTTCGAGACGCAGCGCCGTGTGTCGGTGTGGTTCGGATTGGCTGTCCTCGCGGTGGCCTGGATCGTGGACTATCGCAGCAGCAACCGCGACTTTGCGTTCTGGCTGCATCTGTTCGGTCTGATGGCGTTCTGGGGCGGAATCACCGCGTCCTCAAGTTCAACCGAACTGGGCAAAGCGATCTACTGCCTGCTCAATGTCGGCCTCATCGTGATCGCGGTGATCTTGATGCGGCGTGCCTATGCGGTGTTCGGCGCGTTCGGCATCTGCCTCTACCTCGGCCATCTCGCCGACGTCGTGTTCAAGGACTCGCTGTGGTTTCCGTTCTCGCTGTCGCTGATCGGAATTGCGGTGATCGCCGCGGGCCTGCTCTACCATCGCAACGAGCGTGCGATCGCCGTCTGGCTCGAAGCGCATCTGCCGGCAGGACTGCGGCCGCGATCCGCAACGGCGTGAGGGCACGCGCGCACGGTGCGGCTGACCGTGTGAGCGAAGCTCTAGGAGCTCGTCATTGCGAGGAGCGAAGCGACGAAGCAATCCATACTTCCGCTGTGGGACTATGGATTGCTTCGCTTCGCTCGCAATGACAGGGAGTGAGCAGTGGCCTACTACGACAGCCGCATGTCCAACAGCCGCCGGCCTTCGCCCTTCAGCAGCTTCTTCACCGCGCTCGAGGCGATCACCTCGCCATTGTTGGCATAGGCCTCGTGGTTCTTCTCGATGTCGTCGAGGCGGTAGAGGTAGTTGACCATGACGCCGGCGGATTCGCGCAGGCCCTTGGGCGAGAGGTCGCCGAGCCAGTTGATCCGCTCCAGCCGCGCGCCATTGCCGAGATGGAAACGCGCCACCGAATCGATCAGTCGGCCCTTCGGCGTGCGCGCCTTCAGGAAGTAATAGGCGGCGAGCGGCTCCAGCACGGCGCGCAATTGCGTGGCGAGCTCGGCGTTCTCGGGCCAGTCGGGCTTGCCGAGGCTCTCCAGCAGCTGGCGGTCCTCGTCGGTCAGCGGCACGTCATCGGCCTGCTTGACCCATTGCATGAAGCCCGGCACCGGCGACAGCGTCACGAAATTGTCGAGCTTCGGCAATTCGCGGCGCAGTTCCTCGACCACCTGCTTGATCAGGAAGCTGCCGAACGAGATGCCGCCGAGGCCGCGCTGGGTGTTGGAGATCGAATAGAACACAGCGGTGCGGGCCTTCTCGACCGGCACCGGCTCGCGCTCTTCCGCCAGCAGCGGCGCGATCGCCCCCGGAATCGCTTCGGTCAGCGCAACCTCGACGAAGATCAAGGGCTCGTCGGCCAGCGCCGGGTGGAAGAATGCGTAACAGCGGCGATCGATCGGATCGATGCGGCGGCGCAGGTCGTCCCAGTCGCGGATCTCATGCACCGCCTCATAGCGGATGATCTTCTCCAGAATATTGGCCGGCGACGACCAGTCTATCCTGCGCAGCACGAGGAATCCCCTGTTGAACCAGGACGAGAGCAGGTGCACCACGTCGCGATCGAGCGCGGCGAGATCCTTGTTGCCCTTCATCAGTGAAAGCAGATCCGAGCGGATCGACACCAGCTCGCCGGTGCCGCCCGGCGCGCGGTTGAGCCGGCGGATCAGTTCCTGGCGGCGCGGCTCGGAGGCGAAATGCAGGTCGCTGGCGTCGTCGCCATTGGCCTTGGCGCGCCAGCTCTCGATCGCCTGGGTCAGCTTGGCGTGATCGGGACCGAAATCGCGGGCCAGCGTCTGGAAGAACGACAGGCGGCCGGCGGCGTCGAGGTGGTGGTAGCGGTCGAGCACTTCGCGCGCCATCGCGGTGCCGGAGGCCTCGCCCCGGCCGGACAGCAGCGCCTCGCACAATTCCAGCAGCTCGGACGCATCCTGCTTGTCATCGGCCGGGCTGGCGCGGCCGAGCAGGACGCGGCCGCGTTCGGAGATCGTCGAGAGCAGATCGGAGAAGAAAGCGTTGGCCATTTACAGGTCGTATCCAGCGGGTCGTATCCAGTGAAGCCGGACCTTACACGGGATTTAAGGTCGGCAGGAATGCAATCAAGCGCATGGATCGTACGGAAATATGTCGCAGCGCGACAGCGGTATAATTCGTCATCGCCGCGCCCGGTGACAAACCCCGTTCACGTTTTCTCCGCGAATGAGGTCGGTGTCTTGCCGGTAACCTGGCGGAACGCGTGGGAAAATGCCGGCACGCTGGCATAGCCGAGGTCGGAGGCGACCTGCTTGACCGAGACGTTGGCGCCGGTCGACAGGCGCTCGATCGCGGCCGCGATGCGGGCGCGCTGGCACCAGCTCTTGAAGGAGAGTTGCGTCTCCGCCGCGAACAGCCGCGACAGCGTCCGCGCCGAGGTGCCGACCGTGCGCGCCAAAGCGTCGATCTCGTGGTCCCTGGTCGGATCGGCCAGCACGATGTCGGCGGCGCGACGGCAGCGCGGCTCCTGCGGCAGCGGGATGAAGGTCGCGGAGTCCTCGGCCTGGTGCAGCTCCAGCATCACCAGCCTGATCAGCAACTGGGTGCGCTCGCGTCCGCATGACGCGTCGAATAGAGCGAGGATTGCCTGGTGCACCAGCGGCGACACCCGCACCACGAATTCGTGGTCGAGGCTGTCGCTGCGCTTCTCGCGGGCGAGCCAGGCCTGGTCGAAATACAGCGTGCGCATCTCGATGTCGGCGAGCACGTCGATCGCGTGGGGCAGCAGGGCAGGGACCCACACCGCGCGGTCCGGCGGCACCAGCCAGCGGCCCTTCGGCGTCGTCACCTGCATGGTGCCGCTGGCGGCATAAACCAGCTGCGCCTCGCGGTGCATGTGCGGCTCGAGGCGGACGCCCTTCTGGTAGCTGCGCGCGACCATGTGCACGCCGTCACCGGTGACGCGCCGGTCCTTGTGGAGGGCTCTGATTGGCGGCTCAGCGATAGTCATTGGCGACATCCCGTCAGGACAAGCACCTATAACCTATTTCCGAGTAATTGAAGAATCGCGTGAGAGACGTGCCCATGAACAGTCCGAGCCGAGTGATCAGCTTCGTCAACGCCGCCCATTTCATCGATCACTATGCGATGCTGATCTTCGCCGCCGCCGTCATCATCATGGGTCCGGCGCTCGGCATGGCCTATTCGGAACTCTTGCCCTATGCGACGCCCGGCTTCATCGCGTTCGGCGCCGGCTCGCTGATCACCGGCTGGCTCGGCGATCGCTGGAGCCGCCGCCACATGATGGTGATCTTCTTCGTCGGCATCGGGGCGTCGATGATCTCGGTCGGCTTCGTGCAGACGCCGCTGCAACTCGGCGCGGCGCTGCTTTCGATCGGCGTCTTTGCCTCGATCTACCATCCGGTCGGCACCGCGATGATCGTGTCCTATGCCGAGAAGCTCGGCGCCCAGATGGGGATCAACGGCGTCTGGGGCAATCTCGGCGTCGCCTCCTCGGCGCTGGTCACCGGCGTGATCGGCCAGTATCTCGGCTGGCGCTGGGCCTTCATCGTGCCCGGCACCGTCACCGTGCTGATCGGCATCGCGTTTGCGATGACTGTCGTGCATGAGGACCGCAAGGGCTCCAAGCAGGCCGCGGCGCAGGTGCGGGTCGCCAAGGAAGACATGTGGCGCGTGGTGCTGTCGCTCTTGATCGTGGTGATCGCGATCTCGACCACGTTCAATGCGGTGACGGTGGCGCTGCCAAAACTGTTCGCCGAACGGCTCGCCGATCTGACCAAGAGCCCGGCGCTGCTCGGCGTGATCGCGGCCGGGGTCTATGTGTTCGGCGCCATGACGCAGTACACGATCGGCAAGCTGCTCGACCGGTATTCGCTGAAGACGGTGGCGCTGCCGCTGTCGTTCCTGCTGGCGCCGTTCCTCTATCTGGCGGCAAGCCTGTCCAATCTGCCGCTGATCGTGGTCTCGATCGGCATCGTGATGGGCGCGTTCGGCCAGGTGACGGTGAACGACGCCATGGTCGGCAAGTACACGACCGAGGAATGGCGCTCGCGCGCCTATGCGGTGCGCTATTTCGTCGGCTTCACCGCGGCGGGCGCCTCCGTCGGCCTGGTGGCCTGGCTGTACGACCAGGGCGGCTTCTCGATGATGCTGCGCGCGTTCGCTGCGCTGTGCCTTTTGGCCATCGCAGCCGCGATCATCCTGCCGCGCGAGATCCGGACACCCGCTGCGCAGGCGGGTTGACCTGCTGACGGTTTGCCGCAGTAACTCGAGCTGAAACAAGCCATAGCGCCCATCCGCCACGAGCGGATGGGCTTTTCGCGCACCGCACAATTGCGTCGCAAACTTTGTCCGGACCGGGTGGTGTGATACGCTCCATACGGGCCCGAGGGCCGAGGCGCCGGTTGCGCCGATCACTGCCATTTGTGGTTTGTGGAGCGGCCGAAGCCATGGGCGAAATTCGCGACTTCAAATCCGGCAAGCCGGGCAAGCCACCGCCCGGCGATGCAATGCCGCGGCGGCTCGCGGCGATCGTTGTCGGCGACATCGCCGGCTATAGCCGGCTGATGCAGCTTGACGAAGAGGGCACGCATACGCGCGTCAAGCGGACCGAGCGTGATCTCATCGAGCCCACCATTGCCGAGCACCATGGCAAGCTGGTCAAGACCACCGGCGACGGCTTCATCGCGATGTTCGACAGTCCGGTCGAGGCGGTCCGGTGCAGCATCGTGATCCAGCAGAACATGATCGGCCGCAACGCGGCGATCGCCAGGGATCACTGGATCGAGTACCGGATCGGCGTCAATCTCGGCGACGTCATCATCGAGCCCGACGACGTCTATGGCGACGGCGTCAACGTGGCCTCGCGCCTGGAGGGGATTGCAGCGCCGGGTGATGTCTTCATCTCAGGCGGCATCTACGAGCAGATCAAGCACAAGATGGTCTGCGGCTACGAATCGCTCGGCGACAAGAAGGTGAAGAACATCACCGATCCGATCCGGGTGTATCGCGTGCTGCCGGATGCGGCTGCGTACCAGAGGACGCGCAGGCGGCGGGAGTCCATCCTGCTCACGCTGCTTGGTCTGGCGATCACGATCATTGCCGGCGGCGTGTTGTGGTACCTGCTCGCGCAACCGCGCAGCAAGCTGGCCGAATTGGCACAGGCGCCTCCGTCGCCGGCGACGTCGCCTGCCGTGCAGCAGCCGGCGCCAGTGCCAAGCCAAAGTTCAAGTCCGGTCCCGGCGGCACCGACACAGCAGGCGTCGCCGCAACCGGCGCCTGCCGCGAGCCCGGCCCCGGACGTGCCGGACCCCGAGATGGTGTCGCTCAAGGGCGGCAGCTTCTCGATGGGAAGCAATGACGACCCGTCGGAGCGGCCGATCCGCAGGGTGGCGGTCAAGCCGTTCGCCATGGGCAAATACCCGGTCACCGTGCGGGAATGGAATGCCTGCGCGGCGGCCAAGGCGTGCAGCTTCACGGCCAGCGGCAAGGACGACGTTCCGGTTACCAATGTGAGCTGGAGCGACGCGAGGCAATATGTCACCTGGCTCGCCGAGCGCAGCAAGAAGCCCTACCGGCTTCCGAGCGAAGCCGAATGGGAGTACGCGGCGCGTGGCGGAGCGCAATCGAAATACTGGTGGGGCGATCAGATGCAGCCGGGCCACGCCGGCTGCAAGGATTGCGGCGGCGACAGTACAGCCGAACAACCGGTGAAGGTCGGCAGCTTCAAGCCTAATCCGTTCGGTCTCTACGACATGGGTGGCGGGGTCGATCAGTGGGTCGAGGATTGCTGGCACAGGAATTATCAGGGCGCGCCGGACGACGGCGCAGTCTGGACCGGAGGCGACTGCGCCTCCCATGTCATTCGGTCCGGCTCCTGGAAGAATGACGCGCGCTATGTCCGTCCGGCCAATCGCGACAATTACGACACCAACGTTCGCTATCCGACCCACGGCTTCCGGGTTGCGCTGTCTCCTTAAGCGATCATCTGCAATTCCCGGGTTTCATGGAGGGGCTATGAGAGGTGCATCCTTGATCATGATCGCTGCGGCACTGGCATTGCTCGCGAGCCCGGCCAGCGCGCAGAACAAACCGGCCGGCAAGGACACCAAGCTGTATTTCATCTGGCCGCGCAACGGCGCGACACTCAAGGGGCCGTTCGTGTGCCGCTTTGGGCTGCGCAACATGGGCGTCACCCATGCCGGCGACGACTACCCGAACAGCGGCCACCATCATCTCCTGGTCGACGTGAACGAGCCGTTGAATCCGAACGAGCCGATTCCGTCGGACAAGTCTCATCTGCACTTCGGAGCGGGCCAGACGGAGACGCAGCTCGATCTGGTGCCCGGCAAGCATACCTTGCAGCTGGTGCTTGGCGACGCCAAGCACTATCCGTTCAACCCGCCGGTCGTCTCCGAAAAGATCACCATCCGCGTCAAATAGGCCGATACGGATAGCTCCCTTGCGCGAAGCACGGCTTGCGCCAGGCGGCCTCGTGCGGTTTGTTGCGCGCCGCCGGGCGCAAGACCCGGCGTGGAGGATGCCCGATGTTGTCTCGACTGCTGCGTCTGGCCGGCCTCGTTGTGGGAGTGATTGTGATGGCCGCATCCGCCAATGCCGACGCCTTGAAGGATCAGGTCGCGCCGACCGGAAAGCTCCGGGTCGCGATTGCGATCAGCCCGGCGGGCGGCGCGTTCTGGTCGACCCGGACCGAGAACGGCTATGCCGGCGTTCCCGTCGATCTCGGCCGCGAGATGGCGGCGCAGCTCGGCATTCCCGTCGAATACGTCGTGCATCAGAACTCCGGCCAGATCACCGAAGCCGCGGCGAAAAGCACCTGGGACGTCACCTTCCTGCCGAGGGATCCCGAGCGCGAGACCAAGATGACGTTCGGGCCGATCTACGAGGTCGCCGACGCGACCTACATCGTCAAGCCGGGCTCGACGATTGCGAGTTTCGCCGCGCTGGACCAGGACGGCGTCAAGGTCGCCGCCGTCAACGCCACCACCACGATGCGCGGCGCGATCGCGCATCTCAAGCGCGCCAAGGTGACGGGCTATCAGACCTATGACGAGATCTTCGATCTGTTGAAGGGCGGCGAGATCGACGCGTTCGCATTGTCGCGCGATCAACTCAATGCGATGGCCAGGAAGATTCCGGGCACGCGCGTGCTGGACGAGACCTTCAAGCAGACCGTCACCGCGGTCGCGGTGCCGCTCGACCATCCGCTGGCCGCGGCGTTCGCCACCAAGTTCATGACCGACGCGATCGCCAACGGCACGCTGCGCAAGGCCTATGACAGTAACGGGCTGAAGGGTTCGCCGGTCCGGACCGAGGTGAAGTAGCGCGCGTTCTCGCCCCGTCATCCTGAGGTGCGAGCTCTTGCGAGCCTCGAAGGATCGACGGCCACCACCCGGGCCGTGCATCCTTCGAGGCGCGCTACGCGCTCCTCCAGCGACAAAGGCGAAGCCTTTGCGCGGGGATGACGGGGATGGAATGGGCGCGCCCGGTCTGGGCGACAACTGGGCATGCTGCATAATTCTGCGCCATCGCGTCGGGCAGCTCCTGTGCCGCCTGTCTAACCTATTGTATTGACAGGGTTTTAAAGCCGTCCGCCACCGTCGCCGGTTGGCACACCCATTGCTTTTGCTTGCACTAGTCAATGACGACTGCCGTCCTCCGGATCGCCCAGGCCAGTGCTGGCCAAGGTGAGGGGATCAAGGCGCCCGGCCCGGGCGCCTCGAGCAATCGTTGCATCCCTATCTCCCCGACGGACGAGCATTTCAACCAACCCGCGTCGCTTCCGGCAGGCAACCGGCGCGGCCGAATTGCGCAAGGGGAATTTACGAATGGCCTATCTCGCACCGTCCGAATTCGTCACCAAGATGGTGGACGCCGGTGAATCCAAGATCTTCATGTCGACCCGCGACACCGTGATCCGCGCCTACATGGCCGGCGCGATCCTCGCACTGGCAGCCTGGTTCGCGGTCACGATCAATGTCAACACGGGGCAGCCGATCGTCGGCGCGCTGCTGTTTCCGGTCGGCTTCGTGATGCTCTATCTGCTGGGCTTCGACCTCTTGACCGGCGTGTTCGTGCTGTCGCCGCTCGCACTGCTCGACAAGCGGCCCGGCGTCACGCTCGGCGGCGTGCTGCGCAACTGGGGCCTCGTCTTCATCGGCAATTTCGCCGGCGCGCTCACGGTGGCGTTCATGATGGCGTTCGTGACGACCTTCGGCTTCACGCAGGAGCCCGACAAGGTCGGCATGACCATCGGCAACGTTGGCGAGGCGCGAACGCTGGGCTACGCGGCGCATGGCGCGGCCGGCATGGCCACGCTGTTCATCCGCGGCATGCTCTGCAACTGGATGGTCTCGACCGGTGTCGTCGGCGCCATGATCTCGACGACGGTGCCCGGCAAGGTCATCGCGATGTGGATGCCGATCCTGGTGTTCTTCTACATGGTGTTCGAGCATTCGGTGGTGAACATGTTCCTGTTCCCGTCTGGACTGATGCTCCATGCCAAGTTCTCGATCATGGACTATTTGATCTGGAACGAGATCCCGACCGTCCTGGGCAACCTCGCCGGCGGTCTCGCCTTCACCGGGCTGACGCTCTACACCACGCATGTGAAAACGGCGCCGAAGCGCCAGCGCCTCGCGGCTTGATCCCGGCCGGCAGATGGGGCTCTCCTGTCACGGAGAGCCCCATTCGCTTTGGGACGGTCGATGCCGCGCGCGCTGACAATATCGGTCGGGCAATTCTCTGATCAGGGCCGCAAGGACACCAATCAGGATTTCCACGGCGTCCTGATCCCCGAGGAGCCGCTGCTCGGCCTGAAGGGCATCGCCGTGGTGCTGGCCGACGGCATCTCCTCGAGCAGCGTCGGCCGCGTGGCCGCCGAGTCCGCGGTCAAGAGCTTTCTGACCGACTATTACTGCACCTCGGAATCCTGGTCGGTGAAGACCTCGGCGCAACGCGTGCTGGAGGCGACCAATTCCTGGCTGCACGCGCAGACGCGGCGCAGCCAGAACCCCTATGACAAAGACAAGGGCTACGTCTGCACGCTGAGCGCCATGGTGATCCGGTCGACCACCGCGCATCTGTTTCATGTCGGCGACAGCAGGATCTACCGCGTCGCCGGCAACAGCCTCGAACAACTGACCAACGACCACCGCGTCGTGCTGTCGTCGCAGCAGAGCTATCTCGGCCGCGCGCTCGGCGTGAACCCGCAGCTCGAAATCGACTACCAGAATCTCCGGCTCGAGCGCGGCGACACCTTCCTGCTGGTGACCGACGGCATCTACGAGCACGTCGCGGCGCGGCAGCTGGCGAAGACGATCAGGGACGGCGCTGCCGACCTCGATGCGACAGCGAAGTCGATCGTCGAGCAGGCCTTTGAAAACGGCAGCCCGGACAATCTCACCGCGCAGATCGTCCGGATCGACGAATTGCCTGACGGCGACGCCAGCGAGGTGTTCGGCCGGCCCGCCGAGTTGCCATTGCCACCGTTGCTAGATGCACGGATGCTGTTCGATGGCTACCGTATCGTGCGCGAGCTGCATGCATCGCACCGCAGCCATATCTATCTCGCAGTCGATGAGGAGAGCGGCACTACCGTCACGATCAAGATCCCTTCGATCGACCTGCGTGACGATGGCGCCTATCTGAAGCGCTTCATGATGGAGGAGTGGGTCGCCAAGCGCATCGACAGCCCGCATGTGCTGAAGCCGTGGCTGCCGCAACGCAAGCGCAATTTCCTTTACGTCGCGATGGAATACATCGACGGCCAGACCCTGACACAATGGATGATCGACAATCCTGCGCCGTCGCTCGAGACGGTGCGCGACATCACCGAGCAAATTGCAAAGGGGCTGCGCGCCTTTCATCGCAAGGAAATGCTGCACCAGGACGTCAGGCCCGACAACATCATGATCGACGCCACCGGAACGGTGAAGATCATCGATTTCGGCTCGACGCGGATCTCGGGCGTTGTCGAGGCGGCGCCGGCGGGCGCCGAGGACATTCTGGGCACCCAGCAATACACCGCGCCGGAGTATTTCCTCGGCGATGGCGGCACCGCGCGCTCCGACCTGTTTTCGCTCGGCGTCGTCACCTATCAGATGCTGACCGGCCGCTTGCCCTACGGCGCGCAGATCGCACGCGCCCGCACCCGCTCCGACTTCAACCGGCTGGTCTATCGCCCGGCTGCGCATCGCGGCCGCGGCATCCCGAGCTGGGTCGACGGTACCCTGGAGCGCGCCGTGCAGGTCAATCCGCTCAAGCGCTATGACAGCTTTTCCGAGTTCCTGTTCGACCTGCGCAATCCCAACGCAAAGTACCTGACGACGTCATCGACCCCGCTGATCGAGCGCAACCCGGTGCTGTTCTGGAAGTCGACCACGCTGCTGCTGGCGCTCGTCGTGGTGCTGCTGCTGGCGTATGGTGCGCATCATTTGCGGTAGGGAGTCCGATTTGCGTTGATCTATCCCCGTCATCCTGAGGAGCCGCGAAGCGGCGTCTCGAAGGATGCACGGCCCAGCTGGTGGCCGATTCATCCTTCGAGGCTCGCTCCGCTCGCACCTCAGGATGACGGGGAGAGAGCTGGGTGGCTGAGCTCAATGCGTGGCGCCGCCCGCAATCGGATCCAGCCCGCTCTTGACCAGCGCGTCGCGGGCATCTGATGAGGCGAGGAAGCTGATCAGCGCCTTGCCGGCGTCGGGCTCTTTGGAAACCGACGCGATCCCGGCGGAGAACACCGTGATCTTCTGCAACGGCTCCGGCAGCGGACCGACGATATCGATGCCGGCGACCGGCTTGAGCTCCGAGATCTGTTGCAGGCCGATCTCGGCCTCGCCCTTGGCAACGATCTCGCCGACCGGGGTTGCCGGAATCATCCGCGCCTTGTCCTTCATCTGATCGGCGATCCCGAGCTTGCCGAACATCTCGGTCGAGACATAGACGCCGCTGGCGCTGTCGGAATAGGCGACCGATTTCGCCGCCAGCAACGCCTGCTTGACGGTGTCGGCCGAGCTGATGTCCGGCCTCTGTGCACCTGATTTGACCGCGATGCCGATCGGCGACTTCACGAGGTCGACGCGGCTGTCGGCCGCGACCTTGCCCTGCTTGATCAGGTCGCCCAGCGCATAGCCGACCATGATCAGCACGTCGGCTGGTTCGCCGCGCGCCAGCCGGACTGGAATGGCGTTCGTGGTCGTGCCCATCGACGGTCCGAAGGCGGTCACCACCTTGTGCCCGGTCTTGCGCTCGAACTCCGGCACCAGCGCCTTGTAAGCCGCGGTCAGCCCGCCGGAGATCATGACATGGACTTCGGCGGCGGATGCGGCTGAGCTGAAGGCGAGGGCGCCGATGACGGCAAGCGTGAGGGCACGGAAGGCGGTGGGGGTGCGCATGGAGTTTCTCCCTGGACGATTCTTCGGAAGCGGGGTCGTCGTGGCCGGGAGACTATAGCTCGGGAAGAGGCGTGGCTAGCCGCCACTCGTCATTGCGAGGAGTGAAGCGACGAAGCAATCCATGGCTCCGCGTATGTGGGGCGATGGATTGCTTCGCGGAGCCTGTCATCGGGCGCGCGTTCGCGCGACCCGTTGGCTCGCAATGACGGTGGAGAGACAGAGCAAATGGGAACGTGAGATTTCGTAGCCCGGATGAAGCGGAGCGTAATCCGGGACCGGCTTCTCAGCGGAAACACTTTCCCGGATTGCGCTGCGCTCCATCCGGGCTACGGGATCCCCTCACGAATTCACATGCACGAAATCGCGCAGCAGCGGGTAGATCTCGTTGTTCCAGCGCTTGCCGGAAAACACGCCGTAATGGCCGACGCCAGCCTGCATGTGGTGCACCTTGCGATAGGTGCGCACGCCGGTGCAGAGGTCCTGGGCGGCGAGCGTCTGGCCGATCGAGCAGATGTCGTCCTTCTCGCCTTCCACCGTCATCAGGCCCATGCGCCGGATCGTTGCCGGGTTTACCGGGCGGCCGCGATGCATCAGCAGGCCCTGCGGCAACAGATGTTCCTGGAACACGTCGCGCACGGTCTCGATGTAAAACTCCGCCGGCAGGTCCATCACCGCGAAATACTCGTCATAGAAGGTCTTGATCACCTCGGCCTTGTCGGTCTCGCCCTTGGCGAGATGGGTGGCGAGATCGATGTGTTGCTTGATGTGGCGCTCCAGATTCATCGACACGAACGCGGTGAGCTGCACGAAGCCGGGATAGACCTGACGCAACGCGCCCTTGCACTGCATCGGCACGTAGTTGATCAGATTGTCCTCGAACCATTTGATCGGCTTGCTTTTGGCGAATTCGTTCACCTTGGTCGGCTGGATCCGCGTGTCGATCGGCCCAGCCATCAGCGTCAGCGACGCCGGCCGCGCCGGATGATTGTCCTCCGACATGATCGCGGCCGCCGCCAGCGCCGACACCGAGGGCTGGCAGATCGCCACCATATGCGCGCGCGGGCCGAGCTGGCCTAAGAAGTCGATCAGATGGTCGGTGTAGTCTTCGAGCCCGAAGCGGCCCTTGCTGCGCGGGATGTCGCGCGGATTGTGCCAATCGGTGATGTAGACGTCGTGGTCCTGCAGCAGCGTCTTCACGGTGCCGCGCAGCAGCGTCGCGAAATGGCCGGACATCGGCGCCACCAGCAGCAGCCGCGGCTGCTGCGGCCCGTCCACCTTCCTGAAATGCAGCAGCGAGCCGAACGGCGTCGCGTAGGCGACCTCCTCGGTCACCTGCAATTCCCTGTTGCCGACGGTCACGCTGCCGATGGCGTAGTCGGGGCGGGCGTAGGTCAGGGTGGACCGCGAGATCAGCTCGAGCGCCGCGGCGAGCCGGCCGAACGTCCGGTCGGAGGTGCCCCGCGGCACCAGATTGAGATAGCGCAAGGCCGCCGCGGCGCCGGTCCGCCACGGCGCGGTGAGGTCCATTTGGTTCTGATAGGCCTGGTACAGCATTGACATCATACGCATCCACCCGGTGGCTCGGTCTGCCAAGCAATATCGAGGCCAGAGGCGGGCGGCCTGCCCGGCAAATTGGCACGTGGCTTGCTGCGAAAATGACCGGCTCCCCGGGGGCGCGGCGGTTGGACCCGCGCGCAGGTCCGGGAGCCAAGGACGCGTTCAGGCGTGAGGGACCGATATGGCTAAGGCGACACTCACCATCAGCAGCAAGAACTATTCGTCCTGGTCGCTGCGCGGCTGGCTGCTGGCGAAATTCGCCGGGCTGGAGTTCGAGGAGGTGGTCACCGCGCCCGATGACCCCTCGGCGCGGGCCGAACTGCTGCTGCTGTCGTCCTCGATCCTGGTGCCCTGCCTGCGCCATGAGGGCGCGACGGTCTGGGATACGCTGGCAATCGGCGAGTATCTCAACGAGATCATGCCGAATGCCGGGCTGTTGCCGGAGGACCGGATCCAGCGTGCGCATTGCCGCTCGATCTCGGGCGAAATCCATTCCGGCTTCGCCACGCTGCGGTCGTCGCTACCGGTCAACCTCAAGGGGCATTTTCCCGGCTTCAAGATCTGGTCGCGGGCGCAGGCCGATATCGACCGTGTCTGCACCATCTGGGCCGATTGCCTCGGTAAATCAGGCGGGCCGTTCCTGTTCGGCGAACGTCGCACCATGGCGGACGCGATGTATGCGCCCGTCGTGACCCGATTCATGACCTATGACGTGAAGCTCGATCCTGTTCTTGCGGCCTATGCCCGGACCATCATGGCGATGCCCGAGATGCAGGAATGGATCGAGGCCGCGAAGGCGGAGCCTGCCGACGTCGAGGAGCTCGAGGTCGAATATTAGGCAACCCGCACGCCCGGCCTGCCTGCGTCGGCGGCTCAAGCTCCAGGCAAGCCTTGCTCAAACGTCGTGCCGTCCGCGTCAGCGATCGGGCGCTGCGGGCGATCGAGCACGGCGCGCGCCGAACGCAAATATGCGCCTCACGCCAAATGCTTCCGCCGCGATATCGGCGCGTGGCGGGGCCGATCGTCGCAGCGTGGCCGGGCTGGCAAGGATTTCGCATAGCAATGATCGAGCTGTGACCGCGACGATGCGACGCTGCCGAAAATTTGGACGCTGAGCCCCGCCGCGATCTCGCGAACACGAGAACCGTGGAGGCTTGAAATGAACCAGCACGCCGTCGTCAGCAAATTCTCCCACGTCAAACCCGGTGACACCGAGTTCAAGGGCGGAGGTCTGCGCGACTTCTTCCTGTATCGCGATCTTGGCATTGCCGATGCCACCAGCGGGCAGGTGATCTGCCATCTGGTCAAGGCCAATCCCGACATGCCGCCGGAGCAGGGCACCGGCTGGCACAAGCATCTGTGCGACTTCCAGATCGTCATCATGACCAAGGGCTGGGCGCGCTTCATGTATGAGGACAAGGAGACGCTGGTCGAAGCTGGCGACGTCATCCACCAGCGGCCCGGCATCACGCACTACCTGTTCGATTACTCGAAGGACATGGAATACCTCGAGATCGTCAGCCCCGCCGATTTCAAGACCGTGGATGTGCCGCCGGCGACCGAGACCGTGCCGCCGACCACGCCGTGGAAATGATCGCCAAGCAGGATCAGAGAGGGATCGCAAATGTCGTCTGCGGAGGAATTAACCTTTGTTGTTGGCCGCTGGCTGCGGCCGATCGTCATGCTTCTGTATGTGGTGCGCCGGCTCGGGTTGCTGACCACATCTAGCCGTGAACATCGGAGTACGCTGCTCAATCAGTGATTCGGACGCGGTTCGTTCCATCCGCGTTCCAAATCTTAAAGCGCACTGCGTGCGCGTCGCGTTTTGAAACAGCACGCATGGTCCCGGAAGGACCATGCGCAAGAACGGCGCCTGATCGGCTCAGGCCATGCCCGGTTGCTTCTCGCGCGGCTTGCGCCAGGCGATGACGTTGGCTTCCAGCGCGCCACCTGTCGTGTCATTGCGCCACTGGCCGTCGACGAAGCGGCAGGCGAACGGCAGCTGATACGTTCCGCTGTGATCCTCACAAAGCACTTCCACGCGTTGTTCCGGCGAAGGTTCGCCATTGCCATCGAATTGCGCCAGCCGTTTTTCGCGCGTTGCCATGCGATCTGTCTCCACTGCCCAAGGTCGAGCCAAAAGGGGTCGAACCAAACAAAGTTCCGAAGGCCCCCGTCCCCACGAGTAGTCCCCGTAATGCGTGCAGCACACCGCTCGAATACGGTTTCAGTGTGGTATGTCTGCCCAGCTTTCAGCGTCGCGAGCACAAAACTGTGAATGACGCGTTTGATGGGGATGCCGATGATCGCTCGTTTCGCTCTTGTCCTGCTCGTGCCGCTTGCGCTCGGCGTCGTCGGAACAGCACATGCGCAGGACGTTCCCGGCATCGAGATCTGCACCGTCGAGAAGACGATGGAGCGGCGGACGAGCTGTCTGCAGAGCAACGTCGATTTCCTGCAGAAGACGATCAGCAAGCTCACGACTGATCATCAGCAGAAGCTCGACGCCGCCAACCGGCAGATCGACAGCCTGAAGAGTTCGCTCGCGACCTTGCAGAAGCTCGTCACCGATTTGCAGGCGGCGCAGGTCAAGCTGACCGATGACACGAAGAAGAAAGCCGACGTGCCGCCGGCGAAGGACGCGACGCCTGCCGCGAAGGACGGGACGAAGTAGGGATCGTCATTGCGAGCGAAGCGAAGCAATCCATATCTCAACGCGCGGATAGATGGATTGCTTCGTCGCTTCGCTCCTCGCAATGACGGTGGCGAGAAACGGGCTGGTCAAGCCACCCGATACTTCTCCATCACGTCGCGATCCGGCTCGTAGCCGAGACCGGGGCCCTGCGGCACGGCGACGTGGCCCTTGGCATCGACGTCGATGCGGTCGCCCCACAGGCAGGCGGGGCGCTTCATGAAGAACACCTCGATCATCCCCGCGTCGCGGATCGCCATCAGATGCAGCGTTGCGAGGAAGCCCGGACCGAAATAGGGCGAGTGCGGAATCACCTGGACGCCGAACTCGTCGGCGAGCACGGCGACGCGCAGGAATTCGGTGACGCCGCCGACCTTGATCACCGACGGCTGCGCGTGACTGACGGCGCCTGCGGTCATCATCTGGCGGAATTGATGCACGGTGCAGGCGTTCTCGCCGGCGGCGATATCGAGCCGGCCTTCCCTGCGTACTTCCGCCAGCGTCGCAAAATCCTCCGGCGGCCAGACCGGCTCCTCCAGGAACATCGGCGCGGCCTGCTTGCAGTCGCGCGCGAACTGGATCGCGGCCGGCCCGTCCAGCGGGCAGTTCATGTCGACCATCAGCGGCACAATGGGGCCGATCGCCTCGCGCGCGGCTGATACCGCAGGCACGGTGGTCTCGTGCAGCTTGATCGCGGAATAGCCAAGCTTGATCGCCTTCTTGCATTCGGCGGCGATGTGGCCGGGATTGCCGATCCGCATCAGGCTCGCATAGGCCGGGATCGTGCTGCGCTTCGCGCCGCCGATCAGTTGATGCAGCGGCACGCCCTTCACCTTGCCGGCGAGGTCCCATAGCGCGATGTCGAGCGCCGAGATCGCAAACATCGTGATGCCGTAGCGGCCGAACAGATGCAGATTGCGCTGGATCTGCTCCATCGCGGCGGGAATTTGGGCGGCGTCCGGCACCTCGAGGCCGCGGGCCTGCGGCGCGATCATCTCGGCCACCGCCGTGCAGCTCGTCTTCGGACAGACATAGGCGAAGGCATCGCCCCAGCCGGTCAGGCCGGCATCGGTCGACACCTCGACCAGCACCATGTCGAGCGCCGAGATCGCGGATGCGCCCTGGCGGAAGCTCGCAGGGCCTGCGTCATAGGGAATGCGGATATGGTGGGCGCGGACGTCGGTGATTTTCATTGTTGTTGTCCTTCCGATCGCAGGATGTGCCTGGATGTCGTGATGACCGGACAGTTTTGCCAGAAGCACAATGTCGCTTCGGCTCGCCGGGTTCCGGCCATGCCAACCCTTGTTTGTAAAAAAGCTTGCGGGTGAATCGTGTCGAAGACGTGGATGCCCGGCGCGAGGCCGGGCATCATGAAGCCCAAAGTTGTGGAGAGAAGCCCTTAGCTGTTCTTCTCGCCGCTCATGACGGGGCCGAACCGCTCCCAGCTCTCGCCCTTGAAGCGCATCATCTGCAACTGCTCGATCGGCGCATAGTCGTCCGGCCCGGTCTTGATCTTGGTGCCGGGCAGATAGATGCCGATCTCGAAGTTGAGGCTGGCCGCCTGCTTCATCAGGTTCTCGCGGGTGAGGTTGTCGCCGCATTGCCGCAACACCTGCTCCAGTCCCTTGGCGACGCCGTAGCCGAACACGGTTGCCGCATCATCGAGGTCGCCTTCGGGATACCACTTGCCCATGAAGGCGCGCCATTCATTCATGGCCGGATCGTTCTTCCACTCGGTGTCCTTGGGGTCCTTGAGATACTGCGTGGACAGGATGCCCTGGCTCGCTTCATAGCCGGCCGGCTTCATCACGCCGCCGATCGAGACCGAGACGTTGGTGAGAAACTGGACCGGATGCCAGTCGAGCTCAGCGGCCTTCTTGATCGCTTGCGCCGCGAATTTCGGCGTCGCGATGTTGACGAAGATGTCGGGGTTGGCGCCCTTGATCTGCACGATCTGCGAATCCACCGTCGGCGACGTGGTCTCGTAGGAGGATTCGACGACGATCAGCTTCTTGGCTGCATCGCCGAGCCCCTCATGCAGGCCGATCAGGTAGTCCTTGCCGAAATCGTCGTTCTGATAGAGCACGCCGATGCTCTTGCCGGGATATTTCTCCAGAATGTATTTGGCGTAGATGCGCGCTTCGACCTGGTAGCTCGGTTGCCAGCCCATGGTCCACGGAAAATTCTTCGGATCGTTCCACTTGGCGGCGCCGGTGGAGACGAACAGCTGCGGCACCCTCTTGGCGTTCATGTATTTCTGGATCGCGGTGTTGCCCGGCGTGCCCAGCGGATTGAAGATCAAGAGCACCTCGTCGCTCTCGACAAGCTTGCGGGCCTGCTCGACCATCTTCGGCGGGCTGTATCCGTCGTCATAGGAGACGAAGTTGACCTTGCGGCCGTTGATGCCGCCCTCGCTGTTGAGCTTGTTGAAATAGGCCGCTTCCGTCTTGCCGATCGTGGCATAGGCCGACGCCGGGCCCGAATAGGGCATGATGTTGCCGACCTTGATCTCGGTGTCGGTCGCGCCCGGATCGTATTTCTTCTGGGCGTTGGCTGCGCCGGCGACGGTGATCGTCAAAAGTCCGGCAAGCGCCGCTGATGCGACGCAGTTGGCATAGCTCAGGCGTTGGTGGTGCATCATTGTCCTCCCTGACATGCTGGCCGCGGCTCGTGCAGTCTTGATTTTCGGGCAGCTTGATGAGCCGTCGGATCGATGCAACTGCGAGTATGCACGATTGCAACGCTGTTGCCAGCGACGGCTTTGGGTTAAAATTTTGCGGAGCGGAACCACGGTTTCGCTGCGCGCAGCAAGGACTGTCAAATGCCGCGCGTCGCGGCCGTGCATGATGCCGGCGCTTTGCAGGAAGGCCGTCGTCCATGAATCCAGCCCAGAAGGCGCTTTGGTACATCGAAAGCCACCTGCGCACGTCGCTGACGCTCGATGATATCGCTGTTGTCGCCGGGGTCTCGCGCTTCCATCTGGTGCGGGCGTTCGCGGAGGCGACCGGGTTCTCAGTGATGCGCTACGTGCGGGCACGCCGCCTCAGCGAGGCCGCGCGCGAGCTTGCGGCCGGTGCGCCCGATATTCTCACGCTCGCGCTGGATGCGGACTACGGCTCTCACGAAGCATTCACCCGCGCGTTTCGCGACCATTTCGGCGTCACGCCGGAGACGGTGCGCGCGACGACGTGCCTGGCGACGCTCAAGCTCCAGGAGCCGATCACCATGATCTCGACCGCTCTCGATCACATCGATCCGCCGCGCATCGCCACCGGCAAGGCGTTTCTCGTTGCCGGTGTCGGCGAGCGCTACAACCACGCCAATGACAGCACCGCGGGCATTCCGAACCAGTGGCATGGCTTCCACCAGCAATACGCGCACATTCCCCGCCAGGTCGGCAATGTCGCCTATGGCGTCTGCTGCAACGGCGACGATGCCGGCAATTTTGACTACATCGCGGGCGTCGAGGTCGCCGATTTCTCCGACTTGCCGCGTGAGTTCGCGCGCGTCCGCATCCCGGCGCAGAAATATGTGGTGTTCACCCACAAGGATCACATCTCGACCATCCGCCGCACGGTCAACACGATCTGGAATCGCTGGTTGCCGCAATCCGGCATGAAGGTCGCCGACGCGCCGAACTTCGAGCGCTACGACGAGAGGTTCGACGCGTCGACCGGCGTTGGCGGGCTCGAGATCTGGGTGCCGGTGAAGGAGTAGCGGCTTGTGTGGTGGTTGCGCGGGAGGCGAGACGTGCAGGAGACCCTTCAGATGAACGTCGACAGATACGAAAGACCCGTTGCCATGAGTGATCCGGGGCGTCACGCCGCTCTGTTCGATGGCCTGCCGCGGGGGCCCAGTGCGCTTGCGGCAACGGTGCAGGGTCTCTTGATCCATCAGCACATCGCCCCGGCCTATGGGGTGACGCTCGGCGGCGACCGGCAAGCGCAATCGCAGGTCCGCGCCGTCGAGGACATGCTGGGTGAAATCGTGGCGCGCGACGCCCGGCCACTTGCCGTGGCACGTGCCGTTGGCGACCGGCAGGTCGGTGTGTGCAGGCACTTCACGCTGCTTCATGTGGCGATGTTGCGCACGCAGGGCATTCCGGCGCGCGCCCGTTGCGGGTTTGGCGCCTATTTCGAAGCGGGAAAATACCTCGACCATTGGGTGACGGAGTACTGGAACGAAGACAGGAAATGCTGGGTCTTGTTCGATTCCCAGATCGACGATCGGCAGCGTGAGCTGTTCGGGATCGGCTTCGATGCGGCGGATGTGCCGCGAGATCAGTTCCTGGTCGCCGGCGATGCCTGGTCGCTCTGCCGTGCCGGGAGCCGTGACCCGGGCGCCTTCGGCATCCTCGACATGCACGGACTTTGGTTCATTGCGGGCAATCTCGTCCGCGACATCGGCGCGCTGAACAATCGTGAGATGCTGCCATGGGACGTTTGGGGCGCCATGCGCATGCACGACAGCGAACTCGATCTCGCCTTTTTCGACCGACTGGCAATCGTCAGTCGTGAGCCCGATGCGCACGTCGATGAACTCGCTGCGCTTGATCGCGATGAGCGGGTGCACGTTCCCGGAGCCGTGTTTAACGCCGTGCTCGACTGCGTGCAGGACGTGTAGCTGAAGCTCGCGCACCGGACGGTCCACCCGGGCCGCAAACGATATGTCGTCCCGGCGAAGGCCGGGACCCATAACCACGAATGGTGATTGTTGAACGACGCTGGAACGACGAGTCCCGCTCACAACATCTGCTGCGGAGTATGAGTCCCGGCCCCCGTGCGCGATTGCGCACTAGGCCGGGACGACACCGTTCATGCGGCGGCGGTTTGGCTGGCGAAGCTCAGTGCGATCTTGCCAGGCAGAACGCCACGACCTCTTCCAGCGCCGTCTTCATCGGCGAGGGCGGGAACAGGGCCAGCGCGTCGACTGCCATCGCGCCGTAGTGCTGGGCGCGGCTGATGGTGTCCTCGAGGGCGCGGTGCTTGGTCATCAGGCCGATCGCGTGGTCGAGATCGGCCTCTCCGATCTCGCCGCGCTCGAGCGCGCGGATCCAGAACTTGCGCTCGGTATCGTTGCCGCGGCGGAAGGCGAGCACCACCGGCAGCGTGATCTTGCCCTCGCGGAAATCGTCGCCGACATTCTTGCCGAGTTTTGCGGATTTGCCACCATAGTCCAGCACGTCGTCGACGAGCTGGAAGGCGATGCCGAGATTCATGCCGACCGAGCGGCAGGCGGTCTGCTCGGCCTTGGGGCGGTTGGCGATCACCGGGCCGACCTCGCAGGCGGCGGCGAACAGCTCCGCGGTCTTGCCCCTGATCACGGCGAGATATTCGTCCTCGGTGGTCGCGGTGTTCTTGGCGGCGGCAAGCTGCATCACCTCGCCCTCGGCGATGGTGGCGGCGGCCGCCGACAGAATGTCGAGCGCGCGCAGCGAGCCGACCTCGACCATCATCCGGAACGCCTGGCCGAGCAGGAAGTCGCCGACCAGCACGCTGGCCTCGTTGCCCCACAGCATCCGCGCGGACAATTTGCCGCGGCGCAGTTCGCTCTCGTCGACCACGTCGTCATGCAGCAGGGTCGCGGTGTGCATGAACTCGACCGCGGCGGCGAGCTTGATATGGCCGTCGCCGGAGTATTCCGACAGCTGGGCCATCGCCAGGGTCAGCATCGGGCGCAGCCGCTTGCCCCCGGAGGAGATCAAATGATTGGCGACCTCGGGAATCATGGTGACCTCGGAGCCGGTCCGCGAAATGATGGTCGCGTTGACGCGCTCCATGTCGGCGGCGACAAGTCCCACCAGCCCGTCGATCGAAGCATTGGACGGGCTTTCGAAGGGTACAATAACCGCCACGCTGGTCTCCAATTTTGCCGAATACGCATTATGCTCAGCTATAACAATAGAAACTGCGCGGTGCAGCGGCAAGGCCTCGAAGCTGTTGACATGTGAGGCATTCGCTGCACTGCCGGGGCGACAGGAGAGCGTATTTTGCGGGAATTGGTACGGACCAATGACATGGTGCTGGTCTCCGCCATTGGCGCGCTGCTCGACAGCGCTAACATCCACCATTTGGTGCTGGACCAGAACATGAGCATCATCGAGGGCTCGCTCGGCGTGCTGCCGCGGCGGATCCTGGTGCACGAGGACGACAACCACGAGGCCCGCCAGCTCCTGACCGACGCCGGCCTCGGCCACGAATTGCGGGCCGATGACTAGAGCGTTTTCAAGCGAAGTGGGCCCCGGTTCGCGTGAAGAAAACGCGTCAAAAAAGCAGTCGCCGGCTGCCGAGATCACCGAAGACGGATTCCTCGGCGGGCAATTGCGCATCCGGCAACCCCGCAGCGGCCACCGTGCCGGCCATGACGCGATCCTGCTGGCCGCGGCGACGCCGGCCCGGTCAGGCGACCGCGTCGTCGATCTCGGCGCTGGCGTCGGCGCCGCCGGGCTTGCGGTGGCGCGGCGGGTGAGGGGGATCGACCTCGTCCTGGTCGAGATCGACCCTGCAATGGCCGAGCTTGCTCGGAATAACGCCGGCGCCAACGCGATCATGGCCGACGTGATCGTGCTCGACGTCGAGGCCGGCGCCGCAGCCTTCGAGCATGCCGGCCTCGCGTCCGACAGCGCCGATGTCGTGCTGATGAACCCGCCGTTCAACGATGCGTCGCGGCACCGTGCCTCCCCGGACGGCGTCCGCCAGCGCGCCCATGTCGCGACCGCGACCACGCTTGCGGCCTGGGTCCATGCGGCGCGGCGGATTCTCAAGTCGAACGGGCAGCTTGCGATGATCTGGCGGGCCGACGGGATTGCCGACGTGCTGGCGGCGCTGGACCGCGGCTTCGGCAGCCTCGAATTGCTGCCGGTTCATGGTGACGGGATGTCGCCTGCGATCCGAATCCTGGTGCGGGCCACCAAGGGTGGCCGGGCGCCGACGCGGCTCCATGCCGCGCTGTTGCTCAATGAAGAGTCAGGTGTGCCCAATAAATGGGTGCAGGAGATCTTGGCTGGAAAGGGAGAATTGCCGCTGGCGCGGCGCTGACGGGCAGGTGGGGCTGCCCGAGTCACTGGCACTAAATCACTGCGAAGCCGTTTCCGACTGGCGTTCCGGCCTTGATGTGAAGCGGATCGCCGTCAGGAGCGTACCGATCAGCATAATCAGCAGATAGATCTTCATGAGTCCCTCTCCGCCGCGAATTGCAACCCCGATGACAAAATGCAAAACGCGTTCCACGGAATCCAATGACAGTGGCGTGATAAAAAGTGGTTAATCCGAGGTAACGGCATGAGTGAACAAATAAGTGATCGCCAAGGCCATTCCGGAGCACATTCCGGAGGACGTTCGGCAGTGTTCGATCGCGTGCAGGGAATGTTGCCGGCACGTTTCCGGCGCGGCACGGCGGTCGTGCCGGTGGTGCGGCTGTCGGGTGTGATCGGTGCGGTGACGCCGCTGCGGCCCGGCATGACGCTCTCCGGCGTTGCCAAGATGCTGGAGCGCGCCTTTGGCACGCGGAATGCCAAGGCGGTGGCGCTGGTGATCAATTCGCCGGGCGGCTCGCCGGTGCAGTCGCGCCAGATCTATCTGCGCATCCGCCAACTGGCGGCCGAGAAGAAGCTGCCGGTGCTGGTGTTCGTCGAGGACGTCGCGGCCTCCGGCGGCTACATGATCGCCTGCGCGGGCGACGAGATCTATTGCGACCCGTCCTCGATCCTGGGCTCGATCGGCGTGGTCGGCGGCAGCTTCGGCCTCGAGGGGTTGATCAAGAAGATCGGGGTCGAGCGGCGGCTCTATACGGCGGGCGCGCACAAGGCGATGCTCGATCCGTTCCTCCCCGAAAACCCCGACGACGTCGCCCGGCTGAAGTCGATCCAGCGCGAGATCCACGCGATCTTCATCAACCTGGTGAAGCAGAGCCGCGGCGGCCGCCTGAAGGGGCCTGACGACGAGTTGTTCACCGGCGAATACTGGGCGGGCGAGACCGCTATTGGCCTCGGGCTTGCCGACGGCATCGGCGACCTCCGCGCCACGCTGCGGGCCCGCTATGGCGAGAAGGTGCTGACTCCGGTGATCGCGCCCGCCAGCGGCATGCTGTCCGGCCTGCTCGGCCGCAGGGCGCCCGGGGCGGGCTCGATGGCGGCGCTGGACGGGATCGCGAGCTTGCCGGACGATCTGATCTCCGCGGTGGAAACACGGGCAATTTGGGCCAGATTCGGGCTGTGAACACGGGGATTTGAGCGCGCCATTTAGCCCCAAAACCGCGATTGCGGCGCAGGCCGCCTTGCGCGACAATGAGGCCATTGGGGGCCTGACAGACGTGAACGACAAGGATCGACCGATGCCGCCGCTGATTGCATTCGCAGGCGTCCTGGGTGGCCTGGCCGTGGTCCGCTGGGCATACAAGACGGCCGTCCGGATCAACCAGGAACTGGAAGAGGCGCGATTGTCCCGCGTTGCCGAGGCCTCGCGTGCGAGCGAAATCAAGACCCTGCGCCGGGACCCCGTGACCGGGGCATATCGCCCGGGCTAGCCACTCATGTCATTCCGGGGCGATGCGTCAGCATCGAACCCGGAATCTCGAGATTCCGGGTCTGGTCCTTCGGACCATCCCGGAATGACGAACGCCACCCCCATCGCCTTGATTCCATTGGCCGCCGCCGATACGGTCCCGCGCGTTTTCACACCCCCTCGCGAGATCGATTCCAACGATGGACGCCCTGCCTGACCACATGCGCCCGGAACGTTCGTTCCAGGGCTTCATCCTGGCCCTCCAGCGATTCTGGGCCGAGCAGGGCTGCGTCATCCTGCAGCCCTACGACATGGAAATGGGCGCCGGCACCTTCCATCCCGCGACCACGCTGCGCGCGCTCGGGCCAAAGCCCTGGAACGCGGCCTATGTGCAGCCCTCGCGGCGGCCGAAGGACGGCCGCTACGGCGAAAATCCCAACCGGATGCAGCACTACTACCAGTTCCAGGTGATCATGAAGCCGTCGCCGCCGAACCTTCAGGACCTGTACCTGAAGTCGCTGGCCGCGATCGGCATCGATTCGGCCATCCACGACATCCGCTTTGTCGAGGACGATTGGGAGAGCCCAACGCTGGGCGCCTGGGGGCTCGGCTGGGAATGCTGGTGCGACGGCATGGAAGTCTCGCAGTTCACCTACTTCCAGCAGGTCGCCGGCGTCGAATGCGCGCCGGTTGCGGGCGAGCTCACCTACGGGCTCGAGCGGCTCGCGATGTATGTGCAGGGCGTCGACCGCGTCTATGACCTCAACTTCAACGGCCGCGAGGGCGCCGAGAAGGTGACCTATGGCGACGTCTTCCTGCAGGCAGAGCAGGAATATTCGCGGCACAATTTCGAGTACGCCGACACCACGATGCTGTTCGAGCAATTCAAGATGGCGGAAGAGGCCTGCCGCAAATATCTCGCCGCCGGCTGGCAAGAATCTAAGAGCCCGGGCGGCGACAGTAAGGAACATCTGATGGCCTTGCCGGCCTACGACCAGTGCATCAAGGCCAGTCACGTCTTCAACCTGCTCGACGCCCGCGGCGTCATCTCGGTGACCGAGCGGCAGAGCTACATCGCCCGCGTCCGCGATTTGGCGAAGGCCTGCGGCGAGGCTTGGATCCACACTGAAACGGGCAGGGCGGTCTGATGCCCGATCTTCTCCTCGAACTGTTCTCTGAAGAAATTCCCGCCCGCATGCAGGCCAAGGCCGCGGACGACCTGCGCCGCATGGTGACCGACAAGCTCGTCGCCGAAGGCCTCGTCTATGAGGGCGCCAAGGCGTTCGCGACCCCGCGACGCCTGGCGCTGACCGTGCACGGCATCCCTGCACGCCAGCCCGACCTGAAGACGGAGCGTCGCGGCCCGAAGATCGGCGCCCCGGATGCGGCGGTGCAGGGCTTTCTGAAAGCGACCGGCCTCAAGTCGCTGGATGAAGCAAAGATCCAGAAGGATGCGAAGGGCGACTTCTACATCGCGCTGATCGAAAAGCCGGGCAGCGCTGCGATCGACGTCATCGCCGAAATCCTGCCAGCGATCATCCGCACCTTCCCCTGGCCCAAATCGATGCGCTGGGGCGCGCGCTCGGCCAAGTCTGGCTCGCTGACCTGGGTGCGCCCGCTGCACGCCATCACCGCGACCTTCGGTCTTGAGACCGAGGAGCCCGATATCGTCAAGTTCTCGGTCGACGGCATCGAGGCCGGGCAGACCACCTATGGCCATCGCTTCATGGCGCCGGGTGCGATTTCGGTGCGGCGCTTCGAGGATTACGAAGCCAAGCTGAAGGCCGCCAAGGTCATCCTCGATCCGCAGGCGCGCAAGGACATCATCGTCGAGGACGCCAAGGAGCTGGCGTTCGCGCAGGGCCTCGAGCTGGTCGAGGACCAGGTGCTGGTCGACGAAGTCTCCGGCCTCGTCGAATGGCCTGTGGTGATGATGGGATCGTTCGAGAAGGAATTCCTGTCGATCCCGGATGAGGTGATCCGCGCCACCATCCGCAACAACCAGAAGTGCTTCGTGGTCAGGGATCCCAAGACGGGGAAATTGACCAACAAGTTCGTGCTGACCGCCAACATCGAGGCGCCGGACGGCGGCAAGACCATCGTCGCCGGCAATGAGCGCGTGATCCGCCCGCGGCTGAGCGACGCGAAGTTCTTCTACGAGACCGACCTGAAGACCAGGCTGGAAGATCGGCTGCCGAAATTCGAGCAGATCGTGTTCCACGAGAAGCTCGGGACGCAGGCTGCGCGCATCAGGCGTATTCAGGATCTCGCAGTCGAGATTGCGCCGTGGGTTGGCGCGGATCAAACGAAATCTGCGCGTGCGGCCCAGTTGGCAAAAACGGACCTCCTCACGGAAGTCGTTGGTGAGTTCCCTGAGTTGCAGGGGCTGATGGGTAAATATTACGCCGAAGCTCAGGGGGAGGAAGGCTCTGTGGCTGCCGCGTGCGAAGAGCACTACAAGCCACAGGGACCGTCTGATCGTGTGCCGACGAATCCCGTAAGCGTTGCTGTTGCGCTGGCTGACAAAATCGACACCTTGGTTGGATTCTGGGAAATCAACGAGAAGCCGACCGGATCGAAAGACCCATTCGCTCTCCGAAGAGCAGCTTTAGGCGTAATCAGACTCTTGATCGAGAATTCGGTTCGCATGCCCTTGCGAGGGCCGATCTCGCGCGCGGCATTCTTAGTTTGGTCCGACCTCGGAAATGCAAAGACACTGGACATCGTCGGTCGGGTTCGTGATGTCTCTCGGTACGTCAACTACAGCGGTAACTTGACGATTGACGCTCGAGCCCTAGCCGATGAGGGCATCAGTCTGCCGCTTGCTGACCTTAACGAAAAACTTAATAGCCTTGGACGGGATTTACTTGGCTTCTTCGCCGACCGCCTCAAGGTTCAGCTCCGCGACCAGGGTGCCCGTCACGATCTCGTCGATGCCGTGTTCTCGCTCGGTGGCCAGGACGATCTGTTGCTCGTCGTCCGCCGCGTCGAGGCGCTTGGCAAGTTCCTCGACAGCGACGACGGCAAGAACCTGCTCGCAGGCACCAAGCGCGCCAGCAACATCCTCGCCATCGAGGAGAAGAAGGACAAGCGGACCTTCGATGGCGCACCCGATGCCGCGCTCTACAAGCTTGATGAGGAGAAGGCGCTGGCTGCGGCGATCGAGCAGGTGAAGGCCGAGGCCTCCACTGCGGTTGCCAAGGAAGACTTCGCCGCCGCGATGAGCGCGATGGCCAAGCTGCGTCCGGCGGTCGATGCGTTCTTCGACAAGGTCAAGGTCAACGACGACGATCCGAAGGTCCGCGAAAATCGCCTGAAGCTGCTCAACGAGATCCGCGCCGCGACCCGTGCGGTGGCGGATTTCTCCAGGATCGAAGGCTGACCGATGGACCGCGCAACGCTCGCCGCTTACGACAAGGAGGCGGCGGCGTTTGCGCAGGACTGGCACGACCAGCCGGCGCCAACCGATCTGCAGGAGATCGTCGGGCAATTCTTCATCAAGGGCGGCGCAACCGCCGATATCGGCTGCGGCAGCGGCCGCGAGGTCGCCTGGCTCAACGCCAATGGCTTTCCGGCCGAAGGCTATGACGCCTCCGAGGGCCTGCTCGCGGAAGCCCGCGCGCGCTATCCGGCGCTGCGCTTTGCGCGCGCCGAGCTGCCGGAACTCTCAGGGATCGCGGCCAACAGCTTCGACAATGTGCTGTGCGAGACCGTGATCATGCATCTCGATCCCGCGCTGATCGCGCCGTCGGTGCGCCGCATGTTCGAAATCGTGAAGCCCGGCGGCATCTTCTACCTGAGCTGGCGCGTCACCAGAGGCGACGATGCGCGCGATACGCACGGCCGGCTCTATGCCGCCTTCGATACCGCGCTGGTGCGGGCCGAACTGGCGGCGGCCGAATTGCTGCTCGACGCGGAAGTCGTCAGCGCGTCCTCCGGCAAGATCATTCACCGTCTGGTCGCCAGCAAGAGGAGGTGACAATGACGCGGCTTGCGACATGTGCCTGCGGACAGCTTCGCGCGACCTGTCAGGGCGAACCGGCCACGGTCGCGCTGTGCCATTGCCTCGAATGTCAGAAGCGAACCGGCAGTACCTACGGCATCGCGGCCTTCTTCAGCCGCGCCGACGTCGAGCCGCAGGGCGAGGCGCGGCAATACACCAGGCCTGGCGACAGCGGCTCCTCCGTGGTGTTCCATTTCTGCCCGAATTGCGGGTCGTCGGTCTATTGGGAGCCCGCGCGGATGCCCGACCTCGTTGCGGTCGCGGTCGGTGCGTTCGCGGACCCGGATTTTCCGGCGCCTTCCGTCGTGGTCCACAAGCAGCGCCGCCACGGCTGGGTGGCGGACATCTGACGGATCGGGGCGCTTGTTCCGGCGGGGAAATATTTAGACACAATTTGCAATTTGTTAACCATGCCCTGCGAAGGTCGCGCCGGATCAACGATTTCTTAAGAAATCGCCCCTCGCGCCAATGCAGGGACCTCCCCGATGACCTCGATCGGCACCTCGCCCAATCCCTACGCCCAGTATGGCTCGGCCTATGCGCGGGCCGCCGCGACGCCCTCGCTGGCGGCGACGTTGTCGAGTGACGGCACGGCCGGCGACCTTTCGGCGTCCCTGACATCGAGCGCGGCAACCAACCTCACGCTGTCGGATGCCGCCCGCGCGCAGCTCGCCAAGGCGCCGCTACCGGATTTTGCGACTGTTACTAATGATGCGCGCGTCACGCTCGACCGGCTCTACACCGTCGCAGGGGTGAAGAAGCCGATCGTCGACGGCAAGACCACGATCGATCTCTCGACCCTGGATCGCCGCTCGCTGTTTGCGATCTCGACCAACAATGGCGGCAAGTTCACGCCGGACGAGCAGGCGGTTGCCGCGACCGAACTGAAGCAGCGCTTCGACAAGGCCTTGGCGCCGTCGCTGGCGACCACGCGTCTGACCGGCGACTACAGCGTCAGCTACAAGGCGGCGCTCGATTATCTTGATGGCGCCAGCGACGAGGAGAAAGCCACCGCGACCTGGGCCAGCCAGCGCGCCGCGGTGCTCAAGGGTTATCAGGCGACGCAGCAGGATCCGAACAAGGCGCCGACCGGAATTGCCGGTGACCCGGTCGCGGCCGCGCTGGCAGGGACCGCGTCTCCCACGACAGGCAACACGCGCGACTTCTCTAGCGTGGCGAGCGACGTGCGCGCTTTCCTCGACCGGCAGAAGAGCGATGCGGCAAGCCATGGCAAGGAACTGGTCTACGATGCCAGGCGCAAGACCGGACAGCTCGCCGACTTGTCCTCGCTCGACAACCGCTCGCTGTCGGCGATTTCGCTGAACCAGGACAAGAAGTTCTCCGCCGAGGAGACCTTCGCGGCCAAGCAGGAACTCAACACGCGGACGCGCCTTGCGGTGCTCGATGCGCTGAAGCAGAGCCAGTCGGCCGGCGATCCGCGCCAGTTCTCACTTGGCATCCTCAAGCAGTATTCCTCGATGAGCGCGGAGGAGCGCCAGGCGGCCAACTGGACGCAGGATTTCCAGGACGCCGCGATCAAGAGCTACAAGTCGACCTCGACGCTGCTCTCGATCCTGAAATCTTAAGCCGGCGCGACATTCCAACACGACAGAAAAGCCCCGCCCGGTGGGGAGGCCGGGCGGGGCTTTCTGGTCCGGTCGATCTTCGCGCAGATCCGCTTGCGCGGCGCCCGGACTGTTCGTTCAGGCCATCGCGCTGACGTTTGCTCTAGTCGACCACCTGAACGATCCGTCGCGAACGCGGCTCGACCAGAACGGTCTCACCATTCACGACGGTGTAGCGATACGGCGTCGCGCCGAAACGTTGCGGCACGTCGTAATAGGTCACGCCGGCGTCCGGCAGCACGGTGCCGACCACGACGCGATCCGGAATGGTGTAATTCGGTACGCGCTCGCGCACGATGTATTCGCGAAAGGCGGGTCGCTGATCGACTGCAATCCCGCCATCCTCCTCGACTGCAACCGGCGGGCCACCGCGGACAACGCCAACGGTCTGGGCCTGTGCGGCAACAGCCGGCACCGTGATCGCAGCAGCAACGGCTGCAACGGCAAGTATTCTGTTTCGCATGGCTCGCTCCATTCTTTATGGCGCGCGCCGGCCTTCGCCGAAGCGCACGTCGAGCCAATGCATCGGCTGCGGTGATGTTCCGGAAAAACCGCTGTCATATCCGTGGCAATTTGGAGCAATTTTCATGAGTCGCGGGAACCTGTTGCGGTGCCATGCGTCTTGATGTGGGAACCTCCTCAGCGGATAAACTGCCGCTCGATTCGCACCTCCAAAAACTGCCGGAGAAAACTTCAATGACCATCACCGCTGGGCATCTGCCTGCCATCGTGGCGCTGGCTGCAGGCGTCCTGATCCTGATCATGCCGCGGCTCCTCAACTACATCGTCGCGATCTACCTGATCTTCGTTGGCCTCGTCGGAATGGGCCTGCTGCGCTGGCTGCACCTGTAGCGGGAAAGCGGGGTTTCGCGGCTTGCGCGGAACCCCTCAAAATGGTGTAAGGCGCGCATCTTCGACCCCTCCTTCCGGATTGTTGTCTGACATGGCCAAAGCCGTCGCGAAGTCCAAGAAATCTGCTGTGAAAACTGCCGAGAAAACTGCAGCGAAATCAAAGCCCTCCGCCGCGGCCCGCAAGGCTGCTCCGGCGCGCAAGGCATTGAAGAAAAGCGCCCCGAAAGCGGCGCCGAAAGCCGCCCCCAAGCCGGCTGTGAAACCGGCCGCAAAGCCCGTCAGCAAGGCGCCGGCGAAGGCCGTTGCGAAGAAGGCGGCTCCGCCGGCGATCAAGGCCGGCAAGTGGGTCTATACGTTCGGCGACGGCAAGGCCGAGGGCCAGGCGACCCTGCGCGATCTGCTCGGCGGCAAGGGCGCCAACCTCGCGGAAATGGCCAATCTCGGCCTGCCGGTGCCTCCCGGCTTCACCATTCCGACCTCGGTCTGCACCTATTTCTACGACCACGACAAGACGTATCCGAAGGAATTGAAAGCACAGGTTGAGAAGGCGCTCGACTATGTCGGCAAGCTGACCGGCAAGACGTTCGGCGACGCCAAGAACCCGCTGCTGGTCTCGGTGCGTTCGGGCGCGCGCGCCTCGATGCCGGGCATGATGGACACCGTGCTCAATCTCGGCCTCAACGACCGCACGGTCGAAGCGCTTGCCGAACTCTCCGGCGACCGCCGCTTCGCCTATGACAGCTATCGCCGCTTCATCACGATGTATTCGGACGTGGTGCTCGGCTTCGAGCATCATCACTTCGAGGACATCCTCGACACCTTCAAGGACGGCCAGGGCTATTCGCTCGACACCGACCTCACCGGCGACGACTGGGTCGAGCTGGTCGGCAAGTACAAGGAGGCGGTCGCCAAGGAGACCGGTCACGACTTCCCGCAGGATCCGCATGACCAGCTCTGGGGCGCGATCGGCGCGGTGTTCTCATCCTGGATGAACGCGCGCGCGGTGACCTACCGCAAGCTGCATGACATTCCGGAGTCGTGGGGCACCGCTGTCAACGTGCAGGCGATGGTGTTCGGCAACATGGGCGAGACGTCGGCGACCGGCGTTGCGTTCACCCGCAACCCCTCGACCGGCGAGAGCAAGCTGTACGGCGAGTTCCTGATCAATGCACAGGGCGAGGACGTCGTCGCCGGCATCCGCACGCCGCAGGACATCACCGAAGAGGCGCGCCAGGAATCCGGCTCCGACAAGCTGTCGATGGAAGCCGCGATGCCGGTCGCGTTCAAGGAGCTGACGCGGATCTACACGCTGCTCGAGAAGCACTACCGCGACATGCAGGACATGGAGTTCACGGTCGAGCAGGGCAAGCTGTGGATGCTGCAGACCCGCGGCGGCAAGCGCACCGCGAAGGCGGCGCTGCGGATCGCGGTCGAGCTCGCCAATGAAGGCCTGATCTCGCGCAAGGACGCGGTGACCCGGATCGATCCGGCGTCGCTGGACCAGCTGCTGCATCCGACCATCGATCCGGCCGCCAAGCGCGACGTGATCGCGACCGGCCTGCCGGCATCGCCCGGTGCTGCCTCGGGCGAGATCGTGTTCTCGTCGGACGAAGCGGCCAAGCTGCAGGCCGACGGGCGTAAGGTGATCCTGGTCCGCATCGAGACCAGCCCGGAAGACATCCACGGCATGCACGCCGCGGAAGGCATTCTCACCACCCGCGGCGGCATGACCTCGCATGCGGCGGTGGTCGCGCGCGGCATGGGCAAGCCCTGCGTCTCCGGCTGCGGCACCATTCGTGTCGATTACGGCCGCGGCACCATGAGCGTGGGTCAGCGCACCTTCAAGACCGGCGACGTCATCACCATCGACGGCTCGGTCGGGCAGGTGCTGGCCGGCCGCATGCCGATGATCGAGCCGGAATTGTCCGGCGAGTTCGGCACGCTGATGGGCTGGGCCGACGAGGTCCGCAAGCTCGGTGTCCGCGTCAACGGCGACACGCCGGATGATGCGCGCACTGCGGTGAAGTTCGGTGCCGAAGGCATCGGCCTCTGCCGCACCGAGCACATGTTCTTCGAGGAGACCCGCATCCGCACCGTGCGCGAGATGATCCTCTCCGAGGACGAGCAGTCGCGCCGCGCCGCGCTGTCGAAGCTGCTGCCGATGCAGCGCGCCGACTTCGTCGAGCTGTTCGAGATCATGAAGGGCCTGCCCGTCACGATCCGCCTGCTCGATCCGCCGCTGCACGAGTTCCTGCCGCACACCCAGGCCGAGATCGAGGAAGTGGCGCGCGCCATGAACACCGATCCGCGCAAGCTCGCCGACCGCGCCCGCGAACTGTCCGAGTTCAATCCCATGCTCGGCTTCCGCGGCTGCCGTCTCGCGATCGCCTATCCCGAGATCGCCGAGATGCAGGCACGCGCGATCTTCGAGGCCGCCGTCGAAGCCGGCAAGCGCACCGGCAAGCCGGTCGGTCTCGAGGTGATGGTGCCGCTGATCGCGACCAAGGCCGAGTTCGATCTGGTCAAGGCGCGGATCGATGCGACCGCGGGCGCGGTGATGAAGGAAACCGGCGTCAAGCTGACCTACCAGGTCGGCACCATGATCGAGCTGCCGCGCGCCTGCCTGATGGCCGGCGAGGTGGCGGAGACCGCGGAGTTCTTCTCCTTCGGCACCAACGACCTGACGCAGACCACCTACGGCATCAGCCGCGACGACGCCGCGAGCTTCCTCGGCACCTATGTCGCCAAGGGCATCCTCGAGATCGACCCGTTCATCTCGGTCGATCGCGACGGCGTCGGCGAGCTGGTCAAGATCGGCGTCACCCGCGGCCGCAAGACCCGGCCGAACCTCAAGGTCGGCATCTGCGGCGAGCATGGCGGCGATCCCGCCTCGGTCGCGTTCTGCCACGAGGTCGGGCTCGACTACGTCTCATGCTCGCCCTATCGCGTGCCGATCGCGCGTCTCGCCGCCGCACAGGCCGCGCTCGGCAAGGAGATCGCCAGCCAGGCGTAAGCAACGCAGTTCAGAAAGCGCAATGGCCGGGACCAAGTCCCGGCCATTTTGTTTGATGCGTGCGCAGTTCGTAGGATGGGTGGAGCGAAGCGATACCCATCATTTGCGTCGGCTTGAAGAGATGATGGGTATCGCTGCGCTCCACCCATCCTACGCGCCTCTCCGCCGTCATCGCCCGGCTTGACCGGGCGATCCAGTACGCCGCGACCTCTCGGCTCATGCACTGCTGCCTCTGGAATACTGGATCACCCGCTTTCGCGGGTGATGACAGCGGCTATGCGGAGCAATGGATTGCTTCCGCCTTCGCCAAGGCTCGGCGGACAAGTCGTCGCTTCGCTCCTAGCAATGACGGGTGAGGGACGGGTAACGTCTCGTTCACCATCTTCGTTGACCTGTCGTTTACGACTTTCATGCGCTGCGCATTTACCAACGCGCGCGATGCAGCGCGCGACATGTGCGCGATCGCTTGAGTGTAGCGCGCGGGCAACGCCGATTAACTCCGCGGCAACCTAAACAAGTTAGCAACGGGAAAGGTCGAATTGCGCGGATGTACCGCGTTCGATTGCACTCAGTAAGCGTTGCGTGAGCGTACGATGTTTGTGTCGCGTAACCAGCCGAAGGGCGCACGGCTCGCGCTCTTCGGTCTTGGTCTTGGCATCTTCGCACTGATGCCGACCGAGCTCGGATATCAGGATATTGCCTCGCTCCTGGCCCGGCAGCCCGGCGTCGCCGAGCGCTGGCAGAAGCGCGTCTTCGCCTCCGCGGTCGGCTCCATCCAGGTTGCGACCTACAGCTTCGGCCGTCCGATCGGAACCTCCGCGCCGCAGGATCCGCAAATCCTGCTCGCGCGGCTGGACAGCTCAAGCGCTGACATCACCGGCGCCGTGACGCGCAATCCGATCACCACGCCACCGCCGCGCTACCAGGCATCGGATTTTCCCAAAGTCGATCGCACTTTGAAGGGCGATCGACTCGCCGTCAGGCGGCCCGACCAGGTTGATCCCGCAGAGCCCGCAAACCCGGCGCCGGCGAACGAGGATCCCGCGACGTCGAATTCGTCGGTCAAGGGCATGAAGACCGCGACCGCAACGAGTGGCAGCCCACCTGCGGACAACGCGCCGCTCGATCCCGAATTGCAGGAGGCGCTGCGTGCGCCGCCGCTGCCGCAATATGCCAAGCCGTCGCCGCAGCAATACGACGTGTCGATGTCGCTCGAGGCCAACCCGCTCGACGATATGAAGCCTGCGCCCGCGAAATCCGCTGCTGCGCCGCCTGTCGATGCAACGCACGAGCGCGACCCGTTCGCATTCAAGACCGCCAGCCTGTTCTTCGGCTCGTCGCTCGGCACGCCCGAAAATCTCGAGCGCTGGCAGCCCGGCGAGGCGCCGGTCGTCGTGGCGCCCGCAGCGCAGCCCGATCCCGACATGAAGGTGATGGCGTCACTGCCGGTCGATGCCGACGGCCCGGTCAAGGCCGGCGAGATGGGCGAGAGCATCGCGCCGAAGGGCGAAGTCAATGCCGACGACCAGCACGGCAAGACGCCGGCGGAGCGGCTCGGCCTGTTCGACGAGAAGTCGCGCGCCAAGTCGGAGAAGTGCCTCGCCGAGGCGGTCTATTTCGAAGCGCGCGGCGAAGCGGTGCGCGGCCAGATCGCAGTCGCCCAGGTGGTGCTGAACCGCGCCTTCTCCGGCAAGTATCCTGAGACGGTGTGCGGCGTGGTCTACCAGAACAAGAACCGCCATTACGCCTGCCAGTTCACCTTCGCCTGCGACAACATCCCCGACGTCGTCCGCGAGCCCGACATGTGGGACCGCGCCAAGAAGATCGCGAAGGCGATGCTCGACGGCAAATTGTGGCTGCCGGAAGTCGATCGCTCGACCCACTACCACGCCTATTGGGTGCGGCCGTCCTGGGTCAGCGAAATGAAGAAGATGTACAAGTTCGGCGTCCACACCTTCTATCGCCCGCGCGCCTGGGGCGACGGTAGCGATGCGCCGAGCTGGGGCAGCGCGGCCGAGACCGCCAAGATCTCGGCGCAGCTCGCCGAGGCCGCCCAGAGCTCGGCCGAACAGGCCAGCACCAAGCGGTAGGCCGGTCGCTTCCCTGTTCCGGGTTAGCCATGCCCCGGAATGACGCTCATCATCCTCTCGGATTCTGCAGGGCAGCTCTGCAGGCGAATATTTTTCTCCCGCCCCCTCTTGGGGTTTTCATGCAACTGCATTAACTCCCGGTAACGTTGGGCGGGGCGGTTCCCCCGCAACAGTTGCGGGGGAAGACAGGATGGCTGTTACGACAGGAGATCTTCGGCCGGCGTCCGGCACGTGGCGCACGCCGCTCGTCATCATCGTCTGCGGCTGCGCGATCGCGTTGCTGAGTTTCGGCCCGCGCTCCAGCCTCGGTTTCTTCGTGCAGCCGATGGGCCGCGAATTCGCCTGGGGCCGCGACGTGTTCGGCCTCGCCATCGCGCTGCAGAACCTGCTGTGGGGTCTCGGCCAGCCGATCGCAGGCGCCATTGCCGACCGCTTCGGGCTGCTGCGCGTCATGATCGTCGGCGCGTTGCTGTACGCCGCCGGCCTGCTGCTGATGCGTTACTCGACCACGTCAGTGTCGCTCGACATCAGCGCCGGCGTGCTGATCGGGTTCGGTCTGTCGGGGTCGTCGTTCAATCTCGTCTTGGCGGCCTTCAGCAAGCTGTTGCCGCCCGAGCGGCGCGGCATCGCGCTCGGCGCCGGCACCGCCGCCGGCTCGTTCGGCCAGTTCCTGTTTGCGCCGTTCGGCGTCGCCATGATCGACAATTTCGGCTGGCAGACTGCGCTGGTCGTGTTCAGCGCGCTGATGCTGTTGATCCTGCCGCTCTCGCTCGCGCTGGCGACGCCGCCCGCAGAGACCAAGGATGTGGCGCCCGCCGATCAGCAATCGTTCAAAACTGCGCTGGCGGAGGCCTTCGGCCATCGCTCCTACGTCCTGCTGGTGCTCGGCTTCTTCACCTGCGGCTTTCAACTCGCCTTCATCACCATCCATCTGCCCGCCTATCTGGCGGATCGCGGCATTGCGGCGACAACAGGCGGTTGGGTGGTCGCGGCGATCGGCCTGTTCAATATTGTCGGCTCGCTCAGCGTCGGCTGGCTGCAGAACTTCTTTCCGAAGCGCTATTTGCTCTCGATGATCTACCTGTCGCGCGCACTGGCGACGGTCGCCTTCATCTCGTTCCCGGTCACGCCGTTCTCGGCGATCGCATTCGGCGCGGTTTCAGGGCTGCTGTGGCTGTCGAGCGTGCCCCCGACCTCGGCGCTGGTCGCACTGATGTTCGGCACCCGCTGGTTCTCCACCCTCTACGGCTTCGCCTTCGTCAGCCATCAGGTCGGCGGCTTCCTCGGGGTCTGGCTCGGCGGCGTCGTGTTCGAGCAGTTCGGTTCCTACACCCCGATCTGGTGGCTCTCGGTGCTGTTCGGGGTGCTGTCGGCACTGATCAACCTGCCGATCGTCGAGGCGCCGGTCGCCCGCCCGGTTGCGCAGCCCGCCTGATGCTCTTTCAAGTGAGCATGATCTGTCCGGAAAACCGGTTTCCACTTTTCCGGATCATGCTCTAAACACTCCCCGAAACCAGAATTACGGGGAGTGCTCATCGTGGCAACGTTCAAGGCAATCAGGATCGACAAGGCGGACAAGGGTACCACCGCCGCACTGACCCAATTCGACGACGCGGAATTGATGGACGGCGACGTCACCGTCCGCGTCGAATGGTCGACGCTGAACTACAAGGACGGCCTGGCGCTGACCGGCAAGGCTCCGGTGGTGCGCCGCTTTCCGATGATCGCCGGCATCGATTTCGCCGGCACGGTCGAGCAATCCAGCCATCCCGACTGGAAGGCGGGCGACAAGGTCGTCTGCAACGGCTGGGGCATGGGCGAGACCCATCTCGGCGCCTATGCCGAAAAGGCCCGCGTCAAGGGCGACTGGCTGGTCCGGCTGCCTGACGGCATCTCGGCCCGCGACGCGATGGCGGTCGGCACCGCCGGCTATACCGCGATGCTGTCAGTGCTGGCGCTGGAGAAGCATGGTCTGACCCCGAAGAGCGGTCCGATCGTGGTGACGGGCGCGGCCGGCGGCGTCGGCTCGGTCGCGATCGCCGTGCTGTCGAAGCTCGGCTACCACGTCATCGCCTCGACCGGCCGGATGTCGGAGGCCGATTACCTCAAGGGGCTCGGCGCCACCGAGGTGATCGATCGTGCCGAGCTGTCGGGTGCCCCGAAGGCGCTCGCGAAGGAGCGCTGGGCCGGCGGCGTCGACAGCGTCGGATCGACCACGCTCGCCAACCTGCTTTCGATGACCAAATACGGCGGCGCCATCGCGGCCTGCGGTCTGGCGGCCGGCATGGACCTGCCGTCGTCGGTCGCGCCCTTCATTTTGCGGGGTGTGTGCCTTCTCGGCATCGATTCCGTGATGTGCCCGATCGAGCTCCGGAGGACCGCCTGGCAGCGCCTTGCCCGCGATCTGGATAAGGCAAAACTGGCTGATATCACTCATGAAATCGCCTTGGACGATGTCATGGGTTATGGTGCGAAAATCCTCGGTGGCCAGGTCCGCGGGCGGATCGTGGTAAAAATAGTCTGAGGACGTTCAGACTTTACCAACGAAGCTGCTCCAATGTTGCCACTGTTGGTATGGTAAGCAGCGGGTAAAGAGGCTTGCGGCATGATCCCGGGGGGCCGGGTGTCCTCGCGCAGACGCCGAGAAGCGTCGGTAGCGGGGATCATGCTCAACAAGGAGCGGGTGCCCGCGCTCGTAAGTGGAGTAGCTCATGCTTGCGCGTTTGGTGTTGGGGGCCGTCACGGCCGGAGCGATGGTCGTGCCGGCATTCGCAGGCAGTATGAATGCCGATGAGGCCCGCAGATTCGTCGCCGGCAAGGTATTCGCGTTCACCTGTTTCGATGGCACCCGCGGCGCCGGCCGTATCCTCGACGATCTCGGCGCGGCAGGCTCGATCCAGTTCTCCGGCTCCGGCCCGATCCGCCACGTGCGCCTGCCCGGCAATACGCTGCAAATCCGCGGTCAGAGCGTTTGCGCGTCGCTGAAGGGCATTCCGTTCGAACCTTGCTTCAATCTCGACAAGCAGGACGACCGCTCGTTCCGCGGCTCGGTCTCCGGCATGGGCTTCGCCTATTGCGATTTCCATCACCAGGGCGGCCAGCAGATGCTGATGGCGCGCGCAGCGGCGCGTCCGCGCACGCTGCACCCGCGCACCCGATCCGCCGATGCGACGCCGACCGAAGTGTCGCGCGTTGAGACGCCACAGGTCGGAAGCGCGAAGCTGGAGCCGGTCAAGGCCGAGCCCGCAAAGGTCGAGAGCGCACCGGAATTGCGCCGCTCCACCGACTAGAGCCCATTCGTTCCGATTGAATCGGAACGAGGCTCTAGATTCTTGTTTTGACGCGTTTTCTTCACGCGAACCGGTATCCATCCCGCATCAAGTGCGGGACAGGCTTCGCTCGAAAGCGTTCTAACGTCTCATCTGCGCGCTAACGGGAATACGCTCCGAGCCGTAGTCATACGGATGGCGGTCGCCACGCGTTGATAGCTACTCAATACCTAGCGTTCATCGCCGAGAGGCGGGATGGTGGGGACACCGATTTGAGTAGTCATATGGCGCAATATTTTTTCCGCATCAGCGATGGCGATTACGCTGGTGCATCCGATCACGCGACCGAGTTCGAGAGCCGCGACGTGGCCTGGGCCGAGATGACCAAGGTCTGCGGTAATTTCCTCGGCAGCATTTCGCGCAACATGAAGCAGAACAGCGAGTGGCACATGGAACTGCTCGACGAGGGCAGAAAACCGGTATTCCGGATTCGCCTGGTCGCTGAATCCGTCGACTGAGGCTCTCGCCGCTCAGGACAACAAGCTTCAAGCCTCGGTCTGCGGGACAGGCGGAGCGGCCCGCCTGCGGAACAGGATCCGCTGGTACAGCCAGCCGATCGTGACCAGCACGATGCCAAGGCACATGAACGACAGCGCCCGGTAGACACCGGTGAGTGTCGACATGTCGACCAGGAACGCCTTCAGGATCGTCAGCCCGATCACCGCAGCGGAGGCGAGCCGCGCCCGCTGCGAATTGACCACGATGCCGATGCCGAGCAACGCGACGCCAAACATCAGCCACGCGATCGAATAGGTGTACTGCTCCGCGCCCGTGGTCTCGCCGTGCGTCAGCACCGGTCCATGATACAACCTGCGGATTTCGAAGGTGACATAAGCGAGCGCAAGCACCAGCGCACCGGCCGCGATCGTGTTGGCGTAGGCAGTGGGACGATGCCCCGCCACCGCATAGGACAGCAACAGCGCCAGCACAGCCGGCAATGCATAGCCGAGCAGCAGCAGATTGATGAAGCTACCGCCGACGTCCTGCCACCACAACATCGGGTTCTCCAGCCCCAGCAGTCCGAACAGGCTGGCAAGCCCGGCGAAGGCGGTCAGCAGCACCGCGCCGACATTGTGGACGATGCTGCCGCTGCGCAGCCGCAGCCGCTCCAGCCCGATCGCCATCGCAAGCGCCACGCCGACCTGCAAGGCGACCTCGGTCAGCCCCGCGCTGGCGTAGTAGACGTCGCCGCCATTGACCGCGTGGCGGATCTCCATGAAGGCGAGCAGCACCGTGAACAGGATCGCAGCCGACTCGACCATGCGCAGCGGCACGTCGTCGCCGTTGCGGCGCAGGAAATGGCTTCCCGCCCAGAATGACAGCGCCGGAACGCCATAGCCCCACAGCAGCCAGTTGAAGATCGGCGTGGTGCCGACGACATCGCCCGCGATCCGCGGCTCATAGCCGATGCGCAGCACCACGATGCCGGCGAAGATCGCGGCAAGCCAGCGCAGGAACGGGATCGGCCGCTGCACCGACAGCCACGCGGTGCCCATCGACACCAGCGCCAGTGCGATGGTGAGCCAGCCCTTGTCGAGTGCGAAGGTCAGCGCCAGCGCCAGCGAGGCGAGCGCGCCGGTGGCCGCGAGCGCGATCGAGGGCGACAGCTCCGGCCGCTCGCCGCGCCGGGTCAGTGCTTCGGTCGCGGCGCCGTAGGCTGCGGCGAGCAACACGGCCAGAATTGCGAACGGGATCGAACGATCGAGATGCGCGATCCGCGCATAGAGCGCGACCAGCAGCGCGACCGGTGTGAACACGGCTGCCGCGGCCCAGCTCACCGTGATCTTCGTGGTGGCAAAACGGAATTGCGCGAGGAAGCCGGCGATGCCGAAAGCAGCGGCGAACAGCGCAGCCGTGACGAGATGCAGCGAGACCGACCCGTCGGTCGCCGACGAGCCGATCCCGGGGATCGCACCGCCCGGCAGCACCAGCATGTCGACGTTACGGCGCACGGCCCATTCGCCGAACACGATGAAGACGAACGCCGATGCGGCGGCGATCGCGCCAGTCGCGGCGGGTGCTCGCCAGGCCACGGCAAGGCTCGCGGCCGTCAGCAACGCGAAGCCAATCATCGCGGTGTCGGCATGGGCGCTGTTGAGCACGATCAGCATCGCGCCGAACAGATAGGCGGCGAGCGAACCCGACGAGATCGGTTCGATCTCCTCGCCATCGCCGTCGGGGCCGAACATGAAGCCGCAGACCACGAGCAGCGCCGCCAGCACGAAGCCCGCGATGACGTGGAAGACGTGCGGCGCGATCATCTCCGGGCCGCATTGCAGGCAGGGGAAGGTCCACAGCAGCGCGAAGGCGATGGTCGTGACCGCGAGCCAGCGCCACAGCCGGATCCGCGCGAGGCCGAACGCCGCCGCCGTGACGATCGCGAGATAGATGTAGAGCGACCAGAAGTCGGGCTTGTCTGATGAGACCAGGATCGGCGTGACGAAGGCGCCGACGATGCCGAGCCCGGCCAGCGCAGGCCCGTGCAACAGCGCGGCCGCGAGCGTGCCGAGCGCGACCATGCCGAGCAGGATGAAGGCGGTTGCCGGCGCGAGGAAGTCGTACAGCGCATAGGCGGCGTAGACGGTGGCGAACGCCACCGCGGTGCCAGCGGCGGTGAGGATCGCCGGAATGTTGGCGATCGGCAGTGCCGCGACATTCGAGATGCTCTCCTTGCGCCGCGTCCATTCACCGGCGCCGAGCAGCGCCAGTGCAAACAATCCGCCGAGCATCGTGCGCACGCCGGGGCCGAGCAGCCCGGCCTCGATCGAATAGCGCACCATGAAGAAGCCGCCGAGCGCGAGCGTCAGGCCGCCGATCCACACCACCCAGCGGGTGCCGAGGGTCTCCTCGAAGCCGGGGGCCGGCTGTGGCGGAGCGGGCGGTTCTGGCAGCGGCGGTGGGGCGCCGCTTGCAGTCTCCGCACCTGGCTCTGGCTGCGTCGTCGGCTCGCTGGCAGCCGCCTCAGGGAGCGGCGGCGGCGCGATGGGAGATGCCGCCGGAAGCGATTGTTCGAACTCCTGCTGCGGGGCCAGCGGAGGCGGCATGGCCGCGCGCGCGGCGGCCGCACCGGCCGTCTCGATCGCATCCAGCCGGCGTTGCAGCACCGCGATCTGGCCCAGTGCCTTGCGCGAGAAAATGATCGCAACAATGGCGATGACGAGCGTCAGGAAATCGAACGGCGAATCGAACATTGGGCCTCCGGCGGGACGCGCCGGACCATCGGCTGGCCGGCCGTCCGTCGCAACCTAGTAGTGCAGTCGAGGGGACTGGAAGTTCAAGCGATCCGGGCACGCAGCCCGTGCTATTCCAGATCGATGTGGAAAGGCCGGCCTTCGACGCTCATGCTGCCGGGGCCCATCGCATCGAGCGCGCGCAGCATCCGGCCCTCGCGCCCCAGCGCCTTGTCGGCGAGGCTGACGATCAGCCGGTTGGGTGCCGCGATCGGCGAGGCCGCGCGGATCAGCCGGGCGATGGACATTTCGTCGCGGTGCGGATTGAGCGCGCAGACGGTGGCAAATGCGCTCGCGGTCGAGCGGCTGATGCCGGCGTAGCAATGTACCACCATCGGGGCGCGGCGATCCCAGCCGCGCACGAAGCTCAGCACCCGCTCGATATGCGTCTCGTTGGGCGCAACGAATCCGTCCATCTGTTCGACGATGTCGTCCATCGACACTTTCAGGTGGTTGGCCGGAAGCACCGAGGGCGGCCGCTGCACCTGATCGACATTGGCCATCACGGTCAGCACATGGCTGGCGCCGGTGGCACGAACCGTGTCGGAGAGCGCGGCAAGCGAGCAGACGTGAAGCATGATAGTCCTTGGGTATCGGGTGAGCCCGATTATAACGGCTGCTCCCCGGTGGGCAAAGGCGCGGGGCGCCATGCCTGTTGTTCGTTTTGCGGCGCAACCGCGGCAGGTTTCGCGGTGCTGTACCTACGACGCGTGCAATGCCCCGAAGCGTTCGAGGAACTGCTTCTCGGCCCGCGCTGCGGTCCATGGCGTCAGATAGTCGCGCTCGGTCGCCTCGGGCAATTCCGGATCGCGGCCGAACAGCCGCTTGGCTTCGGCTTGCGAGAATCCCGCCAGATGCGTGGCCTCGAGATAGGCGGCGCCGCGATCGGCGGCCTTGATCTGCTGGGTGATGTCGTCCGCCAGCACCGCAGGCAGGCCGAAGCGGATATGGATCGCCGACAGCAGCCGCTTCTCGACGATCTTGTATTCGCCTGCGAGTACCGCCTTGAACGGCGAGATCATGTCGCCGATGACGTATTCCGGTGCGTCGTGCAGCAGCGCGGCGAGACGATGGCTGATGTCGACGCGCGGCGTCTGCTGACGCATCACGGCCTCGACCAGCAGCGTGTGCTGCGCCACCGAGAAGATGTGCGCGCCTGAGGTCTGGCCGTTCCAGCGCGCAACCCGCGCCAGTCCGTGCGCGATGTCGACGATCTCGATATCGAGCGGTGACGGGTCGAGCAGGTCCAGCCGGCGTCCCGACAACATCCGCTGCCAGGCGCGGGTTGTCTCCGTCGATTTACGCGCCGTCATTTCTTCTTGAGCCGCGGCGTGCGGAGCTTGCCGCTGCAAGACTCGTGGCAGAAGCAGGTGACGAGGTGATCGTTGACCATGCCGGTCGCCTGCATGAAGGCGTAGACGATGGTGGGGCCGACGAATTTGAAGCCGCGCGCGCCGAGCTCCTTGGAGACCTTGATCGAGACCGGCGTCGAAGCCGGCACGCTCGCGGTGGTCTTGAACTGATTGACCTTCGGCTTGCCGTCGACGAAGTCCCAGAGGAATTTCGAGAAGCCGGGACCTTTCTCCATGATCTCCAGATAGCCCTTCGCGCTCGCCACCGCGCCCTCGATCTTGGCACGGTTGCGGACGATGCCGGCGTCGTTCATCAGCGCATGCACCTTCTTGTCGGTGTAGCGCGCGATCTTCTCGGGCTGGAAATCGTCGAACGCTTTGCGGAAATTGTCGCGCTTGCGCAGGATCGTGATCCAGGACAGGCCGGCCTGGAAGCCGTCGAGGATCAGCTTTTCATAGAGCGCGCGGTCGTCATATTCCGGCACACCCCATTCATTGTCGTGATAGGCGACGTAAAACGCGTCCTCGCCCGGCCACGGGCAGCGCGTCTTGCCGTCGGGATGCAGTTGCGCGGTACGGCTCATGCGACGGTCTGCTTGGGTGTGATGCGGACAGCGTCCGGCTCGGCGAGATGAAGCGACAGCCCGCCCGCGGTCAGCGCGAGGCCCGCGTCGAGCGCATCGGCGACACGGTCGATGCGCACCAGCGCGAGGCCTTTCTCGCCGGCGGTCGAGCCGATGGTGCCGACCTGCTTGTCGCCGGCGAGGATGGTTGCGCCGGCTTCGGGCGAGGGGCCGTCGAGAATGATCTTCACCGTGCGGGTGCGCGCGGTGCCGCGGTGCTGCATGCGCGACACCACCTCCTGGCCGACATAGCAGCCCTTGTCGAAATCGACGCCGTTGAGGCGGTCCATGTTGGTCTCGTGCGGGAAGGCGTCGCCATACATGAAGTCGAGCCCGCCGCGCGGCACGCCGCTCGCGATCCGATGCGCCTCATAGGCGCTGGAGTCGACGAGATCGGCGCCGATCAGATCAGCGAGTTTCTGCTTCAAATCTTCCGGGATCAGGATGCGCCAGCCGAGCGCCGGGGTGCGCGGATCGGCGAAAGCGAGATCGGGGATCGCCGCCGGTTCGCCATCCCAGGCCGCCAGCACACCGAGGCTGTCGGAGAGGTTTTCCACCACGACCTTGGCGCGCAGCTTGTAGAAGCTGAGCTTGTCGGCGAGCCCCTTGGCGAGCGCACGCGGTGCGTCGATTAGGAAGCCGCCGCCATGGCCTGTGGGTATCTCGGTGATCAGGAAGTCGACGATGATCTTGCCCTGCGGTGTCAGCAGCGCGCCGAACCGGGCCTGCCCCGGGGCCAGCTGCTCGACGTCGGTCGTGATGAGGCCGTTGAGGAAGTTGCGGGCGTCCTCGCCAGAGACTTTGACCACGCCCCGATCTGGAAGAAACGCTGCTTTCATTCGCAAATTTGGCTCTTTTTCCAAGTTCCTTGGGAAACGCGGTCCTCGCGGATATCCCCTGCCAAGCTAAGGCGCTAGAGTGCCCCGAACAAGGCCCGCGCGACAGCCGAAAGCGGGCGCCGAGGACCGATGAATCAGCATTTTGACACCATTCTAAAATCCGGCACCGTGGTCAATCAGGACGGCGAGGGCGTGCGCGATATCGGCGTCACGAATGGCCGCATCGCCGCGATCGGCTCGCTTGGCCAAGCCTCGGCCGGCGAGGTGATCGACTGCAAGGGCCTGCACATCCTGCCCGGCGTGATGGACACCCAGGTGCATTTCCGCGAGCCCGGCTTGACGCAGAAGGAAGATCTCGAGACCGGCTCGCGCAGCGCCGTGATGGGCGGCGTCACCGCTGTGTTCGAGATGCCGAACACCAATCCGCTGACGGTCACCGAGGAAGCATTCACCGACAAGATCAAGCGCGGCCACCATCGCATGCATTGCGATTTCGCGTTCTTCATCGGCGGCACCCGCGAGAACGTGCAGGACCTGCCGGAGCTCGAGCGCGCGCCGGGCTGCGCCGGCGTCAAGGTGTTCATCGGCTCCTCCACCGGCGCGCTCTTGGTCGAGGACGACGAGAGCCTGCGGCGGATCTTTAAGGTGATCCGGCGCCGCGCCGCGTTCCACGCCGAGGACGAATACCGCCTCAACGAGCGCAAGCCGCTGCGGATCGAGGGCGATCCGCGCTCGCATCCGGTGTGGCGCGACGAGACCGCAGCCCTGATGGCGACCGAGCGCCTGGTCAATCTCGCGCGCGAGACCGGCAAGCGCATTCACGTGCTGCACATCTCGACCAAGGAAGAGATCCTCTATCTGCGCGACCACAAGGATGTCGCCTCCTGCGAGGCGACGCCGCATCACCTGACGATGGCCGCGCCGGAATGCTACGAGCGGCTCGGCACGCTCGCCCAGATGAACCCGCCGGTGCGCTCGGCCGATCACCGTGCCGGCATCTGGTACGGCATCGAGCAGGGCATCATCGACGTGCTCGGCTCGGACCACGCGCCGCATACGCTGGAGGAGAAGGCGAAGACCTATCCGGCTTCGCCGTCG
>NZ_JASGSR010000059.1:0-48985 GCF_040446015.1 Bradyrhizobium sp. INPA03-11B | reverse complement strand
CCGCTGCGGTGCTGCCGGTGGTGCTCGCGGTCGGCTCCAGCATTCCCGGCCTGTCGGTGCAGACCCTGATGCTGTTGTGTGTGTATTCGCTGGGGTTGATGGGCGTGATCTCGCCCTATGCCACGGGACCGGCGCCGATGTATTACGGCAGCGGCTATATCGGCAAAGGCGACTTCTGGAAGTTCGGGCTGATCTTCGGCGTGATCTACTTTGCCGGATTGTTGCTGATCGTGTTGCCCTGGTTACAGTCGATCGGGTAAAATAGCCACAATCCAGCGTGAAACAGCGCTCGACCGGGGAGGAGGGGCCATCCTTTCCGATTCTTAACGCGCTTTGTCAGAGGGAAGCGTTCAAAATGCTTCCTCGAATGTGGCGCGCGCGGATTTCAGGGGACACATAGAGCCGCGCGAGCTCGTTCGTGTTTCTTCGTGGGCAAGTTAATGGACCAGCATATCAAAGACCCGTCGATCGTCGCACCTGGACCAGTCAGGCGAGCGTCGCGTTGGCCGGGGTTTCTGACGGGATGTGTGGTGCTGGCGGTCCTGGCCGGCATCGTCTGGTGGACGCGGCAGCAGGCCGCACCGCCGCAAGCCGGTGGCGGACGCAATGCCGGGCCGATGTCAATCGTGCCGGAGACCGTCGGCAAGGGCGATATCGGCGTCAGCCTCAACGCCCTCGGCACCGTGACGTCGCTCGCGACCGTGACGATCAGGAGCCAGATCAGCGGCTATCTGATGAAGATCGATTTCAAGGAGGGCGATGAGGTCAAGAAGGGCGACCTGATCGCCGAGATCGATTCGCGTCCCTACGAGGCGACGCTGGCGCAGGCCAAGGGCACGCTGGCGCGCGACGAGGCGCAGCTCAAGGGCGCCCAGGTCGATCTCACGCGCTACCAAGGCCTCGCCACCCAGAACGCCGTGCCGCATCAGACGCTCGATACCCAGGTCGCGCTGGTCGCGCAGTATCAGGGCACGGTGGAAGCCGACCGCGCCTCGGTGAAATCAGCCGAAGTGAACTTGGCGTATTGCCGCATCGTCTCGCCGATCAACGGGCGGGTCGGATTGCGCCAGGTCGACCTCGGCAACTACGTGACGCCGGGCGACACCAGCGGCCTCGTCGTGATCACGCAGCTCGAGCCGATCAGCGTGCTGTTCACGCTGCCGGAGGACAACCTGCAAGCAGTTGCGAAGCGGTTGAAGGAGGGCGCGGTGTTGCCGACGGCGGCCTATGACCGCAGCGGCGCCAACAAGCTCGCCGAGGGATCGCTGCAGACCTTCGACAGCCAGATCGACGCGACCACGGGCACGATCAAGCTGCGCGCCCAGTTCGAGAACGACAAGCGCACGCTGTATCCGAACCAGTTCGTCAACATCCGCCTGCTGCTCGACACCCACAAAGATGCCACGACGATGTCGACCGCCGGCATCCAGCGCGGCGTTCCCGGCACCTTCGTCTATCTCGTCAATGCCGACAGCACGGTCTCGGTGCGGCCGGTCAAGCTCGGGGTCACCGACGGCGACCGCGTCGAGGTGCTGTCGGGGCTCACGTCCGGCGATCGCATCGTGATCGACGGCGCCGACAAGCTGCGCGAGGGCGCCAAGGTGGTGGTGCGCTCCGCCACTGACGCCGCAAACCCGGCCGGTGCGGCCAAGGGTGAGGCGAAGGGCGCGGCAAATGGGGCTGCGAAGGGCGATAGCAAAGGCGGCGCCGATCCCGACAAGGCGGGAGGCGGCCCGCACAAGCGGTCCGAGGACGGGCAGACCAAATGAACCCGTCGCGGCCATTCATCCTGCGGCCGGTGGCGACGACCCTGATGATGATCGCCATCATGCTGTCGGGCATGCTGGCGTTCAGATTCCTGCCCGTCGCGGCGTTGCCGGAGGTCGACTATCCGACCATCCAGGTGCAGACCTTCTATCCCGGCGCCAGCCCCGACGTGATGACCTCGTCGGTGACCGCACCGCTCGAGGTGCAGTTCGGCCAGATGCCGAATCTGAACCAGATGAGCTCGGTGAGCTCGGCCGGCTCGTCGGTGATCACGTTGCAGTTCGGGCTGTCGATCTCGCTCGACGTCGCCGAGCAGGAGGTGCAGGCCGCGATCAATGCCGCGGGCAATCTGTTGCCGTCGGACCTGCCGGCGCCGCCGATCTACGCCAAGGTCAATCCGGCTGACGCGCCGATCCTGACGCTTGGCCTGACCTCGAAGACGATGCCGCTGACCCAAGTGCAGGACTTCGTCGATACGCGGCTCGCGCAGAAGATCTCGCAGCTGCCCGGCGTCGGCCTCGTCAGCATCAGCGGCGGCCAGCGGCCGGCGGTGCGCATCCAGGCCGACATCCGCAAGCTCGCGGCCTATGGGCTGAACATCGACGATCTCCGCACCACGCTCGGCAACGCCAATGTCAACACGCCGAAGGGCAATTTCGACGGCGCGATGCGCGCCTACACCATCAACGCCAACGACCAGATCCGCAATGCCAGCGATTACCGCTCGCTGATCATCGCCTACAAGAACGGCTCGCCGGTTCGCCTCAGCGACGTCGGCAACGTCGTCGACGGCGCGCAGAACGACAAGCTCGGCGCCTGGATGAACGAGACGCCGGCGATCATCCTCAACATCCAGCGCCAGCCCGGCGCCAACGTGATCTCGGTCGTTCAAGGCATCAAGGACCTGCTGCCGCAGCTGCAGGCCACGCTGCCGGCCGCGATCGACCTCAACATCCTGACCGACCGTACCGTGACGATCCGGGCCTCGGTCCGCGACGTCGAATACGAGCTGTCGCTCGCCGTGGTCCTGGTCGTGCTGGTGATCTTCGTGTTCCTGCGCTCGACCCGCGCCACGCTGATCCCGAGCCTGTCGGTGCCGCTGTCGCTGGTCGGCACGCTCGGGGCGATGTATCTGTTCGGCTTCAGCCTGAACAATCTGTCGCTGATGGCGCTGACGATCGCGACCGGCTTCGTGGTCGACGACGCCATCGTCGTGATCGAGAACATCTCGCGCTACATCGAGGAGGGCGAGTCGCCACTGGAAGCCGCGCTGCGCGGCTCCGAGCAGATCGGCTTCACCATCATCTCGCTGACGGTGTCGCTGATCGCGGTGCTGATCCCGCTGCTGTTCATGGGCGACGTCGTCGGCCGCCTGTTCCGCGAATTCGCCATCACGCTGTCGGTCACGATCCTGATCTCCGCCGTGGTGTCGCTGACGCTGGTGCCGATGGCCTGCGCGAAACTCTTGAAGCCGGAGAGCATGGCGCGCGAAAACACCTTCCAGCGGCTCAGCCGGGAAGGCTTCGACTATGTCATCGCGATCTACGCCCGGATGCTCAACTGGGTGCTGGATCGCCAGACGTTCGTGCTGCTGATCGCGCTCGCCACCTTCGGTCTGACGGCGCTGCTCTACGTGGTCATTCCCAAGGGCTTCTTTCCGGTGCAGGACACCGGCGTGATCCAGGCGATCTCGGAGGCGCCGCAATCGGTATCCTATGCGGCGATGGCCGAACGGCAGCAGCGGCTCGCCAGCGCGATCCTGAAAGACCCCGACGTCGAGAGCCTGTCGTCGTTCATCGGGGTCGACGGCACCAACACCACGCTCAACAGCGGCCGGATCCTGATCAATTTGAAGCCGCACGAGCAGCGCAAGGCGGGCGTCTTGACCATCATGGATCGGATCAAGGCCAATACGGCTGATCTGACGGGCATCACGCTCTACATGCAGCCGGTCCAGGACCTCACCATCGAAGGCACGGTCAGCCGGACGCAGTACCAGTTCATCCTGCAGGACGCCGATCCGAATGAGCTCGCGGAATGGACGCCGAAGCTGGTCGACAAGCTGAGGCAATTGCCGCAGCTGAGCGACGTCACCAGCGATATCTCCGGACAGGGGCTGTCGGTGTTCGTGGACATCGACCGCGACCAGGCCGCGCGGTTCGGCATCACGCCGGCGACGATCGACAATGCGCTGTATGATTCCTACGGCCAGCGCATCGTCTCCACCGTCTTCACCAATTCGAACCAGTACCGGGTCATCCTCGAGGCCGATCCGTCACTGCAAAATTCGCTGGACGCGCTGTCGTCGATCTATTTGCCGTCATCGGTCGGCTCGACGCCGGTGCCGCTGTCGGTCATGGCCAAGATGCGGGTGGAGACTGCGCCGCTGCAGGTCTCGCATCTCGGCCAGTTCCCGTCGGCGACCGTCTCGTTCAACTTGGCGCCCGGCGCCTCGCTCGGCAGCGCGGTGACCGCGATCAAGCAGGCGCAGGCCGACATCAACCAGCCGCTCGGCATGATCACGAGCTTCCAGGGCGCGGCGCTGGCGTTCCAGTCCTCGCTCTCCAACCAACTGTTCCTGATCCTCGCCGCGATCATCACGGTCTATATCGTGCTCGGCGTGCTCTATGAGAGCTTCATCCACCCGCTGACCATCCTCTCGACGCTGCCGTCGGCCGGCATCGGCGCGCTGCTGGCGTTGATGATGGCAGGGCAGGACCTCACCATCATCGCGATCATCGGCATCATTCTCTTGATTGGCATCGTGAAGAAGAACGCGATCATGATGATCGACTTCGCGCTCGATGCCGAGCGCAACGAGGGCAAGCCGCCGCGGGAGGCGATCTACCAGGCCTGCCTGCTGCGGTTCCGGCCGATCATCATGACGACGATGGCGGCCGTCCTCGGCGCGCTGCCGCTGATGATCGGCAGCGGCGCGGGCTCCGAGCTGCGGCATCCGCTCGGCGTCTCCATCGTCGGCGGCTTGCTCGTCAGCCAGCTGCTGACGCTGTTCACGACGCCGGTGATCTATCTCTGGTTCGATCGCCTCGCGCTGCGGTTTGCCGGGCGGGCGGACGAGGTCGGCGAGGCGAGCGGGTCGCGTTGAGCCATGGATCCGTCAACGCCCTTCATCCGCCGGCCGGTCGCAACCACGCTGTTGACCTTCGGGCTTGCGGCCGCAGGCATTGTCGCGTTCTTCAAATTGCCGGTGTCGCCGCTGCCGCAGGTCGATTTCCCGACCATCTCGGTGCAGGCGACGCTGCCCGGCGCCAGCCCGCAGGACGTCGCGACCACGGTCGCCAGCCCGCTTGAGCGGCATCTCGGCCAGATCGCCGATGTCACGGAGATGACGTCGTCGAGTTCGGTCGGCACCACCCGGATCACCCTGCAGTTCGGCTTGAACCGCGACATCAACGGCGCGGCGCGGGACGTGCAGGCCGCGATCAACGCGGCGCGGGCGGACCTACCGACCAGCCTGCGCAGCAACCCGACCTATCGCAAGGTCAACCCGGCCGACGCGCCGATCCTGATCCTGACGCTGACGTCGGATACGCTGACCCGCGGCGATCTCTACGACGCCGCCTCCACGGTGCTGGCGCAGAAGCTGTCGCAGGTCGAGGGCATCGGCGAGGTGGTGGTGGGCGGCAGCTCGCTGCCGGCCGTGCGCGTCGATCTCATCCCGCAGACGCTCTATAAATACGGCATCGGTCTGGAAGACGTTCGCGCGGCGCTGTCGAGCGCCAACGCCCACAGTCCGAAGGGCGGCATCGATGTCGGCGACCAGCGCTTCCAGGTCTATGCCAACGACCAGGCCAACAAGGCCGACGACTACAAGTCGTTGATCGTGGCGTACCGCAACGGCGCGCCGGTTCACCTCTCCGATGTCGGCGAGGTGACCGACGGCGTCGAGAATTTGCGCAATGCCGGCCTCGCCAACGGCAAGCCCGCGGTGCTGATCATCCTCTACCGGCAGCCGAACGCCAACATCATCTCGACCGTCGACCTCGTGAAGGGGCTGATGCCGCAGTTGCAGGCGTCGGTGTCGCCGGCGATCGACATTGGCCTCGCGGTCGACCGCTCGACCACCATCCGCACCTCGCTGCACGACGTGGAACGCACGCTGGTTCTCGCGGTGCTGCTGGTCATCATCGTGGTGTTCGCGTTCCTGCGCAATCTGCGCGCCACCTTCATTCCGGTGGTCGCGGTCTCGGTGTCGCTGGTCGCGACCTTCGGGGCGATGTACCTGATCGGCTACAGCCTCGACAATCTGTCGCTGATGGCGCTGACGGTCGCGACTGGCTTCGTGGTCGACGACGCCATCGTGGTGCTGGAGAACATCACCCGCTACATCGAGGAGGGCCTGAGCCCGCTCGAGGCGGCGCTGAAGGGCGCCAACGAGGTCGGCTTCACCGTGCTGTCGATGAGCATCTCGCTGATCGCGGTGTTCATCCCGATCCTGCTGATGGCAGGGATCGTCGGCCGGCTGTTTCGCGAATTCGCGATGACGATCTCGATCTCGATCCTGATCTCGCTCGCGATCTCGCTGGCGACCACGCCGATGATGTGCGCCGTGCTGCTGAAGCCGGACCGCGGCGGCCACGGCCGGCTCTATTGGGCCAGCGAGCGCTTCTTCGAGGCGATGCTGAATTTCTACCGCAGGACGCTGACCACGGCGCTTCAGCATCCACTGTTGGTGATGCTGATCCTGGCAGCGGTGTTCGGCCTCAATTTCTATCTCTACGACGTGATCCCGAAAGGCTTCTTCCCGCAACAGGACACCGGCCGGCTGGTCGGCTCGATCCAGGCCGACCAGAGCGTGTCGTTCCAGCTGATGCAGCAGAAGCTTGCGCAGTTCGTCGGGATCATCAAGCGCGATCCGGCGGTCGAGACCGTGGTCGGCTTCACCGGCGGCGGCCAGACCAATTCCGGCTTCGTGTTCGTCTCGCTGCGTCCGCTCGACCAGCGCAAGATCGGCGCCGACGGCGTGATCGCGCGGCTGCGCCGTGAAATGGCGGTGGTGCCCGGCGCCAGCCTGTTCCTGCAGGCGGTGCAGGACATCAGGGTCGGGGGCAGGGCCTCGAACGCGCAGTATCAATATACGCTGCAGGGCTCGACGCTGGAGGAGCTCAATGACTGGACGCCGAAGATCGCGGCGGCCCTGCAGCGCGATCCGAACCTTGCCGACGTCAACAGCGACCAGCAGAACAAGGGCCTGGAATCCGACCTCGTGATCGATCGCGACGCCGCGGCGCGGCTCGGCGTCACGGTCAGCCAGATCGACAACACCCTCTACGACGCGTTCGGCCAGCGCCAGGTGTCGACGATCTATGTCGCGCGCAACCAGTACCACGTCGTCATGGAGGTCGCGCCGCGCTACTGGCAGAACCCCGAGATGCTGAAGGACGTCTATGTCAGCACGTCGGGCGGATCGGTCGGCGGCTCGCAATCGACCAACGCGGTGGCCGGCACCGTGGTGGCGACGGGAACCTCGAGCGCGGCGAGTTCAGCCAATGCCCAGGCCGCACGCAACCAGGCCACCAATTCGATCGGCGCGACCGGGAAGGGCGTGGCCTCGACCGGTTCGGCCGTCTCGACCAATAGCGAGACCATGATCCCGCTGTCGGCGGTGGCGGCGTTCAGGCAAGGCGCGACACCGCTTGCGGTCAACCACCAGGGCCTCCTGGTCGCCAACACCATCTCGTTCAACCTGCCGCCCAACGTGTCGCTGAGCACCGCGGTCGCCAGCATCGAGGCGACCATGAACCGGATCGGCGTCCCGGCCACGATCCGCGGCACCTTCCAGGGCTCCGCCAAGGCGTTCCAGGATTCGCTCAGCAACCAGCCGTTCCTGATCCTGGCGGCGATCGTCACGATCTACATCGTGCTCGGCGTGCTCTATGAGAGCTACGTCCATCCGCTGACCATCTTGTCCACACTGCCCTCGGCAGGTGTGGGCGCCTTGCTAGCGCTGATGGCATTCAAGACCGAGTTCAGTATCATGGCGCTGATCGGCGTCATCCTGCTGATCGGTATCGTGAAGAAGAACGCCATCATGATGATCGACTTTGCGCTGGAGGCGGAACGCAAGCGCGGGCTGGAGCCGCTCGAGGCGATCAGGGAGGCCTGCCTGCTGCGCTTCCGTCCGATCATGATGACGACGATGGCCGCGCTGCTCGGGGCGGTGCCGCTCGCGATCGGCATGGGTGACGGCGGCGAGCTGCGGCAGCCGCTCGGCATCGCCATCGTCGGCGGCCTGATCCTGAGTCAGGTCCTGACGCTCTACACGACGCCGGTCATCTACCTCTATCTCGACCGATTCCGCCTGTGGGCCCAGCGTGTCCGCCGCGGCGGCGGCATGCGGATGCCGGGCTCCTCACTTCAACCGGGCGAGTAAATGCCGACAGGTGCAGCGTTGCGAAATCTTGAGAAGTTGCGGAAGCCGGCCCGGTTTCTGCGCGCGGCGGCGTTCGGTGGCCTCAGCCTCGGTCTGTCCGGCTGCATCCCCGGGGTGGAGAAGCCCGAGCTCAGCCTCGAAGTGCCGGCGAGCTATCGCTCCGCCGCCAAGGGCGATGCCGACGCGGCCGTCCCGGCGCTCGCCTGGTGGCGCGGCTTCCGCTCGCCCGAGCTGACCGGGCTGATGGAATCCGCGCAGCTCTACAATCTCGATATCGCGGTGGCGATCGCCCAGATCGTGCAGGCCGACGCTCAGGTCGGCGTGTCCGGCGCCGCGCTGCTGCCGTCTCTGTCCGGATCGGCGAACGCCGAGCGTCAAAAGGTGGCGACGGGATCGAATTCGTTGCTCGGCGGCAGCAGCGGGACATTCTCGCAATACAGCCTCGGACTGAGCGCGAGCTATATCGTGGATTTCTGGGGCAAGAACCGCGCGACCCTGTCGGCGTCGGAGGAGAGCGCGACGGTCGCCCGCTACAATCGCGAGGTGGTCGCGCTGAGCACGATGGCGACGGTTGCCAACACCTATTTCCAGCTGCTGGCGGCACAGGACCAGATCAAGGTCACCAAGCGCAATCTGGCCGCGGCCGAGCGCATCCTCGCGCTGATCAAGTCGCAATTCGCCGGCGGCACCGCCTCGCAGCTCGATCTGTCGCAACAGGAGGCGCTGGTCGCGACGCAGCGCGCGGCGATCCCGCCGCTCGAGGTGACGGTCGGGCAGAACATGGCCGCGCTCGCCCTGCTGGTGGCGCGCGCGCCGGCCGATTTCAAGGTGCGCGGCGGCTCCACGACGCAGATCGCGGTGCCGCGCGTGACGCCCGGGATGCCGTCGGAATTGCTCTACCAGCGGCCTGACATTCGCCAGGCCGAGGCGCAGCTCGCCTCGTCCAATTTCAGCGTCGATGCGGCGCGCGCGGCGTTTTTCCCGCAGATCCAGCTGACCGGCACCACCGGCTTCCAGAGCGCGGCGCTGGCTTCGCTGTTCGCGCCGGGCGCCTGGTATTACACGCTGGCCGCCGGGCTGACCCAGCCGCTGTTCGACGGCTTCCTGCTGGAGAGCCAGCTCAAGCTCGCCAAGGGCCAGCAATTGCAAAACCTGCAGGCCTATCGCAAGGCGGTGCTGTCGGGCTTCGCCGACGTCGAAAAGGCGCTGATCGCGTTGCAGAAGTATACGTTGCAGGAGCGCCTGCAATCCGACGTCGTGGCGGCGTCGCGCAAGGCGTTCGAGGTTGCCGAGACGCAGCTGCGCGGCGGCACGGTCAACCTCATCACGGTGCTGCAGGCGCAGCAGACGCTGTTCACGGCCGAAAACAATCTGGTCACGGTGCGGCTCAACAAGCTGCTGGCGGCGAGCAGCCTGTTCCAGGCGCTCGGCGGCGGCTGGACGCCGGCCGGCACGCTTGCGGCGGCAGTGCCATGAGGTCGATCATGCAGCGGTTCGCGACACTCTTCGTTATTGCCCTCATTACGCTGGGCGCGTCGGCCGGCATCGCTCGCGCGCAGCAGCGGCCACCCAACAGCGTTCCGCTGGCGTTCGGCATGAGCGCCGACCAGGCCAGCCAGTCGCTCGGCGTTGCTCTGAACTACGTGCGCGGCACGCCGGGCAATGAATTGTTCGTCGCGCTGCCCAATGTCAGGGGCAGCGTGCTGTCGCGGCGCAGCGACGGGCTCTATCTGCAATTCGGCAAGGGACGGCTGATCGCCTGGAAGGGCGACTGGGGGACCAATCCGCCATGAGGATCTCGGCCATGACCGCCAGCAGAGCATTGATCGCCTGCGCCGCCGTCGCGCTCAGCACGGCTGTTGTATCGGCCCAGGACTTCGCGCCGCAGCGGCCGCTGCGCTACGGCAGCACCGGCGGCGCGTATTTCGACGGCAGGAATGACGACCGCGATTTCCGCAGCAATGGATCGTTTCCGGGGAGCTTCGCCGCCGATCCCTTCAGCGCGGGCTTCGGCGCGGCTGGTCTGTTCGGCTCGACGCCCTATCACTCGGCGCGGCCGTATCCGTCGCAGGTGATCTTCGGTGCACCGTGCCGGGATTGCCGGCCGCATCGCCCGCGGCGGCAGCGCGATCGGCCTGATTGAGATGCTCAGGAAAGGCCTGCGCCGCTAGCCTTTGCGGAGGAGGTCTTCGATGATGCGCGGCTTCATCCAGCCGGCCTTGTCGATAATCTCGCGGCGCAGGCTGTCCCTTTCCGTCTCATAGTCCTCGTGCGAGATGCCGCGGCCGCCGCTGCCGGTCATTCCGAACGTCTCGAGCAGGGCCTCGTGCCGCGCTTTCCAGCCGATCACATGCTCGGTCATCGTTTGTGTCACCGTCGGGAGAAAGCCCGGATGGCCCGCCAGGCCGCATGTCTCCGTGGTCTGCGGATCTGCCGCAAGCATGATCACGTTCCATTCGTCGTAGCCGATCAGATCCATCTGCGCGTAGAGAAACGCGCCGTGCGGCCCGTCCCAGATCTTGTGATCGATGACCAGGAACGGCACCGCGTTGCAGTGGCCGTGCCGCGCCGTCATGTCGCGATTGAAGGCCTCGGTGCGCTGCTGCAGCCGCCGATTGGCCGCAGCGAATACGGCGAGGCGATTGTCCGCCGTCGGTGCGTTGCTGCGTTCGTCGTCCGGCGCGAACCCCGCATCGCGCAGCATCGAGCCGATCCGCGGATCATCCCACTGCTTCTTGTGAAAAGTGGGCGCCGCGCCGTCGGCATCCGGCGCCGGACGCAAGGCCTCCTTGAGCCCGCCCGAGGTCTCCTGCTTCTTTCCGAACTCCACCCTGCGCCCGAACATCCCGTGCCGTTCCTGCCAAGTTGGGGGAAAAGCATGGCAAACAATGCCCAGATTTGTCTTAACCGGTCGGGCCAGCCTGCAGCGATCGAACAACAGGGTGACGCGGCCGTTAAGGCGAATGCGACAAATCGATCGATCCGGCGGCGGCCGTCTGGTCTAGCTGGCGGCGGCGCTGGTCGATTTCGCCGGCGCCGGGCTGACGCGGGCGAACCGCACCACGAAGCGCGTGCCGTTGTGATCCGGGTCGCGCTCAACGCTGGCGTCGAGCTTGGCGGCCATCGCCGCGACGATGCGCTGGCCCATACCGGTGCCGCGCGGATCGGCCTTGTCGTCGAAACCGACGCCTTCATCGCTGATCGCAAGCTGCAAATTGTCGCCCTGCGGCCTGAGCTCGACATGGATCGGGCCGGCGCCGTCGGGATAGGCGTATTTCACGGCGTTCATCACCAGCTCGTTGACGATGATGCCGATCGCGACCGCGCGGTCGGGATCGATCTCGACCGGGGCGGCCTTCAGCGTCAGCCGCGACATCTTGTTGCCCTCGGCCGAGCGCCTGAGATCCTCGAGCAGAGCCTCGAGATACTGGTTGAGCATCACGGTCTTGAAGTCGTGCGAGGTGTAGAGGCGGCGGTGCACCTGCGCGACGGCGGCGACGCGGCCCATCGCATTGGTGAGCGCCGCCTTGACGTCCTGCTGGCTCGCGGAATTGGCCTGCAGATGCAGCAGCGAGGCGATGATCTGCAGCGAATTGCCGACTCTGTGGTTGACCTCGCGCAGCAAAACCTCGCGCTCGGCCGCGAGCGCGGCGTAACGGTCGCGCGAGGCGTGCACCTCGGCCTCGGCCTCGTCGCGCGCCTTCTGGATCGCCGCCCGCCGCACCGCGCCGTTCACTGCGACCTGGAGCAGGGGGATGAATTCGCCCCTGACGTCCTTGACCAGATAGTCGGCCGCGCCGGCCTTCAGCGCGGTGACGGCAATTGCCGAATCCTGCGAGGCGGTCACGAACACCACCGGCGGGGCGTCCGGAATCGTGAGGATCTGCTCCAGCGTCTCCAGCCCGTCGAGGCCGGGCATGTACTGGTCGAGCGCGACGACGTCGATGCCGCCCTGAGTGAGCCGGTCGAGGCCTTCCTGGCCGCTTGCTGCGTGCACGACCTTGTAGCCCGCGCGCGTCAGCCCGCGTTCGACCAGGCGCGCCAGCGCCGCGTCGTCGTCGATATAGAGCAGTGTCGGCGTTGCGCTGGTCATACGGAAGCTGGCGGCACCTGAATCACGGAGAAGAACAGGCCAAGCTGGCGAATGGCGTTGGCAAAGCTTTCGTAGTTCACCGGCTTGGTGATGTAGACGTTGCAACCGAGTTCGTAGCAACGCTTGATCTCCTGGGAGTCGTCGGTCGTGGTCAGCACGACCACCGGCGTCGACTTGAGATACTTGTTCTCCTTGACCCGCTTCAGAATGTCGATGCCGGTCATGTCAGGCAGATTGAGATCAAGCAGGATGAGCAGGGCCTGGCCCTTGCGCTCGACTGCGCTGCCATCCTTGCCGAACAGGTAGTTCACGGCCTCTGTACCGTTGGTGAACGGGATGATCTCATTGTTGACACCTGAGCGCCGGATATTCCGCTCAATCAGGCGGGCATGGCCCTCGTCGTCCTCGATCATGATGATGGTGACTGGATCGCTCATGATGCCTTATCCCGGTTCCTGCCTGACCACTTGATCGGCAGCGTGATCGTGAACGTGCTGCCGTTGTGAAGTTCCGATGCTACCGACATGGTGCCGCCCAGTCTGCGCACAAGTGCGCGGACATGGGCAAGCCCGATGCCCTGACCCGGCTTGTCCTGGGTTCCGGCGCGACGGAACAAATCGAAGATGCGCTGATGATCCTTCGGATCGATGCCGCGGCCGTTGTCGGTGACCTCGAAGATCGCAAAGCCGAGCTTGGTGCGGCCCTCGATCGCGATCTCGCCGGAGACGCCGTCCTTGAGGTACTTGAGTGCATTGTCGATCAGGTTGGAGAATATCTGTTCCAGCGCGAGGCGGTCGCTGACGATATTCGGCAATGCGCCGACCGCGACGGTTGCATTGGCCTCGGCCGCCTGGTGCGCGACGGTCTTGACGATGCCGTCGATCAGCTCGCGGAGATCGATGCGCTCCGGCTTGAACTCGCGGCGGCCCTCGCGGGTGAGATTGAGGATCGCGCTGATCAGGCGGTCCATCTTGGCGATCGACGATTTGATGAAGCCGAGCGATTCGTTGAAATCGTCGGACAGCTGCTTGTCGGAACCCTCGAGCTCGGGCTCGGCGATATCTGTCGCATCTTCCGGCATCGCCGGCGCCAGCGACGCAGTGCGATTGAGCGTGGCGATGCGCTTGAAGATGTCGCCGCGCAATTCCTCCAGCTCGCTGGTGAAGCCCATGATGTTGACCAGCGGCGAGCGCAAATCGTGGCTGACGATGTAGGCGAAGCGCTGGATTTCCTCGTTGGCCTCGCGCAGGTCGGAGGTCCGCTCGTCGACGATGGTTTCGAGATTGACTTTGCTGTCGCGCAGCCTGGCCTCGGCCTCGTCGCGCGCCCGCGACGATTGCCGCAGCAGCACGACCGAGAGGGCGGCGAGCGCCAGCACCATGCAGGAGCCGGCGATGGTGACCGAGGAGGCCAGCACCTGGGTCCGGTCCGCGGTCGCGGTGCGCGCCGCCAGCAGGCGATCCTCCTCGGTGCGCATGTCGCGGCCGATCCGGGCGATCGCCTCCAGCGCATCGGTCGATGTGGGCTTGCGCAGGACGTCGACGCTGGTCGCAGTGTCGTTGTTCCCAACGCGTTCGATGCTGAGGGCGAACTCGGCCAGCCGCTGCTCGACCGCGGCCTTGAGCCTCGCGGCATTGGCGACCTGCACCGGATTATCGACGGTCATCATCTGGAGATGGCCGAGCGCGGCCGGGAGTCCCGCCGCAGCCGACTGGTACTCGGACAGGTATTGTGGTGCAGACGTCAGCAGATACGCCCTGGTGGCGCTTTCGGCGCGCCTGATGTCGACCAGCAGGCTAGCAACCTGGCTCTCGACCTCGACGGTGTGGATGACCAGGGCGTTGTCCTCGCGCGCCTTGTTGACCAGCAGGACGGACGCCACGCTGACCGCGACCAGCACGAAAAATCCCGCCGAGAGCAGCAGGATCTGTAACGTGGATCGGCGTCGTGAAACTTGCGTCACGACGGTCTCTTTGCGGGAGTGGGATTCAATGCGTCCCCGTGGAAGGCCAATAACCCTTTAGTACGTTTGAACAGGGGCCTGGGTTCCACGGAGTTCCGAACTATTTTGGGACGTCGGACGGCTGGCCGGCGAGATACTGCTCCAGCCAGTGGATGTGGTAGTCGCCTTCGATGATGTCGGGCTCGCGCACCAGTGCGCGGAACAGCGGCAGCGTCGTCTCGATGCCGTCGACCACCATTTCGTCCAGCGCCCGGCGCAGCCGCATCAGGCATTCGCCACGGGTCTTGCCGTGCACGATCAGCTTGCCGACCAGCGAGTCGTAATAGGGCGGGATCACGTAGCCCTGGTAGACGGCGGAATCGATCCGCACGCCGAGGCCGCCCGGCGGATGGAATTGCGTGATCCGTCCCGGCGAGGGACGGAAGGTCTGCGGGTTCTCCGCATTGATGCGGCACTCGATGGCGTGGCCGATGATCGCGATGTCGTTCTGCTTGGCCGGAAGGTCGCCGCCGGCGGCAATCCGGATCTGCTCCAGCACCAGATCGATGTCGGTGATGCTTTCGGTGACCGGATGCTCGACCTGGATGCGGGTGTTCATTTCGATGAAATAGAACTCGCCGTCCTCGTAGAGGAATTCGATGGTGCCGACGCCGAGATACTTCATGTCCCGCATCGCCTTGGCGCAGGTCTCGCCGATCCTGGCGCGGGCGGCCGCCGCGAGCACGGGCGAGGGGCCTTCCTCCCAGACCTTCTGGTGACGGCGCTGCAGCGAGCAGTCGCGCTCGCCGAGATGGATCGCGCCGCCGCGGCCGTCGCCGAGAATCTGGATCTCGATGTGGCGCGGCTTCTGCAGGTATTTTTCCAGATAGACCGAGGCGTCGCCGAACGCCGACTTGGCCTCGTTCGCCGCGGTCGAGAGCGCGAGTGCGAGGTCACCCTCGGTGTGGGCGACCTTCATGCCGCGACCGCCGCCGCCGGCAGCCGCCTTCACCAGTACCGGGAAGCCGATATCCTTGCCGATGGCGAGCGCGTCGGCCTCCGAGGTCACCGCGCCGTCCGAGCCGGGCACCACCGGGATGCCGAGACGCTTGGCGGTTTTCTTGGCTTCGATCTTGTCGCCCATCAGGCGGATGTGCTCGGCCTTCGGTCCGATGAAGCCGAGATTGTGGTCGGCGAGGATCTCGGCGAAGCGCGCATTCTCCGACAGGAAGCCGTAGCCGGGATGCACGGCGTCGGCGCCGGTGATCTCGCAGGCGGCGAGCAGCGCCGGTATGTTGAGGTAGGAATCCTTCGACGGCGGCGGGCCGATGCACACGCTCTCGTCGGCGAGCCGCACATGCATGGCGTCGGCGTCGGCGGTGGAGTGCACCGCGACGGTAGAGATGCCGAGTTCCTTGCAGGCGCGCAGCACGCGAAGTGCGATCTCGCCGCGATTGGCTATGAGGATCTTGTCGAACATCGCAGCGCCTGACGTTGACGGAAAGCTATTCAATGATGACGAGCGGCTCGCCGAATTCGACGGGCTGGCCGTCCTCGACGAGGATCTGCGTCACGGTGCCCGCGCGCGGCGACGGGATCTGGTTCATCGTCTTCATCGCCTCGATGATCAGAAGCGTCTGGCCGGCCGTGACCTTGGTGCCGACTTCAATGAACGGCTTGGCGCCCGGCTCGGGCGCCCAATAGGCGGTGCCGACCATCGGCGAGGGAACGGCGCCCGGGTGCTTTGCCAGGTCGGTCGCAGCCGCAACGGCGGCAGCCGGCGCGGTGACAACAGCCGGCGCGGCAACCGCGTGTACGCCAGCGGGCACGGATGCCGCGATGCTGATGTTGCGCGCGACACGGACGCGCAGGCCGGCGCGCTCGATCTCGATCTCGGTGAGGTTGGTCTCGGCAAGCAGCAGCGCGAGCTCGCGAATGAGGACGCTGTCGTCGTTCTTCGACTCGCTCTTGGACTTTACGGCTGATTTGTCGTCTGGCTGGCGCGCCATGTTGTTTGATCCGAAATCTCTGTCTGGTGACGGGGAACGTCAGGATTGACGATTAAGTCTTTGCCTTTGCACCGATCTTGGCACCGATTTTGGTGGCAAGGCCGATGATCCCAAGCCGGTAGCCGTCGATGCCGAAGCCGCAAAGTGACGCGAAGGCGGCTTTAGCAGTGAACGAGTGGTCCCGGAAGCTCTCGCGGGCGTGGATGTTGCTGACATGAACTTCGACGGCGGGAATCCTGACCGCAACCAGCGCGTCATGCAGCGCGATCGAGGTATGGGAGTAGCCGCCGGCATTGATGATGATGCCGACCGCCTTCTTGGCGTGGGCCTCATGGATGAAGTCGATCAGTTCGCCCTCGCGGTTGGACTGCCGGCAGTCGGCGGTCAGGGCGAACTGGCGTGCCGTGTCCACGCACAGCTTCTCGACATCGGCGAGGGTGGCGTGGCCGTAGGTCTCCGGCTCGCGCGTCCCCAACAGGTTGAGGTTCGGGCCGTTCAGCACATAGATCGTTCCGGCAGCAGCCATTCCAGAGGTTCCGGCGAAGGGGAAAGTGGGCCGGGTTATAGGTAACAACCGGCCGCAGGGGAAGCCTTTAGGTGAAATCGGAAGGTCTTCAACTGCTTCCCTCGGCCTGTTAGATAGCTGCCGTAACCTACGGAAATTGCTGGTTAACCAAATCTCGTGGAAGGCGCTCCTCGGCTGTGCTCCGGTCAGCCATCCACCGGCGACTGCGGGGTGCGCGGATGCAAAACCCCGCCCCTGAGGGGCGGGGTTGAGAGTGCGGCGAGGGCCCCGTCGCGGCACCCTCGCGTCGAGGCCAACTTAGCCCTCGATGATGTAGACGATCTCATGGGTCTCCGGCTGCACGATGATGTAGCGGCCCTTGACCAGGATGAAGTCGTAACCACGCCACTGCGGATAGATCGTCACGACCCGTTCCGGCAGCGGATAGAAGTGAACGTCAGCCGGGACGCGGGTGCCCACCGAAACGTTGAAGTTCACGTTGGTGGTTTCGGTGACGTGCTCCGACTTGATCGCGGTCGAGATCTGGGTGCGCTTCTCGGCCGGCGGAGCCGCGGTGGCCGACGTCGCCGCGTTGCCGGTCGTGGTCTGCGGCCGGCTGGTATCGGTCGCGCCCTTCTGCGTCTCCATGCCTTTCTGCTCGGTTGCCCCCTTCTGGGTCTCCATACCCTTCTGGGTGTCCATCCCCTTCTTCTCCATGGCGCCGCTCTTCTCGCGGCTTTCGGTGCCGCTGCTCTTCTCGCGGGATTCGCCGACGGTGCCGCTCTTGCCCCGCTCCTCAGCCTTCATGTCCTTGGACTTCTGGCCCGGTGCGGTGTCCTGCGCGTTCTTGCCGCTGGCGCCCGGCTGTCCCTTCTCGGATTCCATACCCTTCGTGCCCGGGGATTGCCCCGTCGTGGAATGCTCGGAACCCTTCATGCCGCTCTTGTCGTGCTGCATCGTGCCCGACGACGCGCCACCAGATGGTTCAGAGTGCTGCATGGTCGCGCCGCCGCCGGCGCCGGTTTCCTTGTTGGCGCCGCCTGCGCCCTGTGCATTCGCAAAGCCGGTACCAGCGATCAGGGCTGCCGCAGCGACCGAAATCAGAAAGCGTTTAGACATCGAAATTCCTCCTCGTTTTTTCAGCATTGCCCGCGCCGACAACGGGAGAGGATGTGCGATGTTCCTGTTGATTTGCGGTTCCCCGCGGTTTGTATCTTATGTGAATGCGCGATGAATGCGCGCTTCAACCGCAGGCCCAGTCGAACTCCATGCTCGCAAGATCGAGCTGGCCGTTGCCGCCGCCGAAATTGAAACCGCCGAAATGCTCTTCGATCTCGAGATAGGTCGCGCTGTATTTCGGCGTCCATTGATTAGGAAACATCGTGCCGCCGAGATGGTTACGACCGTGCAACCGGTCGAGGCCTCGCGCAGTGCCGTCCTCGCTATAGGGCGCGATGTAGTCGCCGAGCTCGCCCTTGTGCAGCAGATGATCGCGCGGCGGCTTGCCGACATTGGGATCGTCCTCGCGCGGCGCGAGCGCGATGCCGTAGGCATGGTGTCCGTTCGCGGGGACGCGGCCGAACAGGCGGTACCAGTATGTCTTCTCCAGCTCGTCGATGCGACTGGTGCGGCCGACGTTGACGTCGAACGCCGTGCGCGCGGCGCCCTTCAAGAGCCAGCGCGGAGGCGAATTGGTTTCCAGTAGCGGATTGCCGGCAAGCTCCGGCGGCTGGCAGAGCGGTCCGGAGAACTCGGCCTCGGTGAGCCAGATCGCTGCGAAATTGTGATCGATGATGTCCTTCATCCGGAATTCCATCGGATGACGGTGCTGTCGATATGCGAAGTACGGCAACAGATTTGGATCGGACGGACGCGCGATGGTCTCTGCCGCAAGATATTGCGCGACGGCGTCGATCTCGACGGGTTCGTCATATTGCTGATCGGCGAACATCGCGAGCGCGACATAGGCATCGCCCTTGGCGAGATACTCCGCCGGGACGCGCAGCGTGAAGCAGTGCTGCATCGGAAACCCGTCATGGGGACTGAGCGGCCATTGCTCGCTGCGAATGCCGGGCGGCAGGCCGTAGCACCAGCCGTGATCATGGTCGGAGCCGCGTTGCGGCGCCGTCTTCAGGAGCGTGAGGTCGTAGCCAAGGGTTGGCGGGGCCAGGGGCATCGCGGGCGGCTTCCATTGTTGGTGTCGGCCCTTGGTTGCGGCCAGCGCGGACGTGGTTCGGTGCTGCAATAAAAAAAATCCGGCTGCCTGGCAGCCGGATTTCGCTGATTGAACGAGCGCCGTCGAAGGACGATCAGCAGGTCGCCTTGCCGCAGCGGGCAATGCCGATCTTCTCCTTGAGACCTTCGACGCCGACCGCGCCGATCACGACCTGCTTGCCGATCACGTAGCTCGGCGTGCCGTTCATGCCCATGGATTCGGCGAGGCGGAAGTTCTCCTCGATGGTCGCCTTGACCTCGGGGCTCGCCATGTCCTTCTCGATCTTGGTCATGTCGAGACCGACTTCCTTGGCGACCGCAAGGGCGCGCGCCTTGTCGGCGGCGCCGCGGCCGCCCAAGAGCTTCTGGTGAAACTCGAGATACTTCTTGCCGGTCGGATCCTGCATGCGCACGGCGACCGCGACCTGCGCGGCCTCGACCGAGCCCTGGCTCAGCACCGGGAATTCCTTCAGCACGACCTTCAGCTTCGGATCCGACTTCATCAGGTCGAGCATGTCGGACATCGCGCGCTTGCAGTAGCCGCAATTGTAATCGAAGAACTCGACGAAGGTGACGTCGCCGTCCTTGTTGCCGATCATGACGCCACGCGGCGAATTGAAGATCGTGTCGGCGTTCTTGGCGACGCTCTGCTCATGCTTCTCGGCTTCGGCGGCGGCCTGCCGCTTGCTGAGCTCGTTCATCGCCTCTTCGAGCACCTCGGGATGCGCGATCAGGTAGTTGCGCACGATGGTCTCGATGTCGCCGCGCTGGGTGTCGTTGAAGCTCTGCGCGGACGCCGTCAGCGGCGCGGCGCAAATGCCGAGCGCGAGCAGGGCAGGGGCAAGAAAACGAAGCGCTGGCATGGACAAAATCCTTGTTCGAGGTGGCCCGAAATACGGCAGCGCCGTGGGCCGGTTTCGGTGATCGTTGTATGGAACTACGGTTTATTTCTAGTTGTTTTTCTGACCCGGCATCGGCTTGGCGCTCACAATGTCGTCAGCTTTGACCCAGCCGGGCGTGCCGATCGCGAACCGCGTCTTGGCGCGCGACGCCAGCTCCCGAGCGGTCTTGGCGTCGCCACGGAGATAGGCGGCCTGTGCCGAGGCGAGGTCGGCCTGAGCATAGTCGCCCTTGCGGCCATAGGCCATCGCGAGCTGGGTGTAGCCGAGCGGCGCCTCGGGCTCGCGCGCCACCGCAGCGCGCAGCATGTTGATCGCCTCGTCGGTGGTGGCCTTGTTGTCGGAGGCGACCAGCGCCTGGCCGAGCAGCATCTCGATCAGCGGCGAATTGTTGGATAGCTGCACCGCGCGGCGTAGCGGCGCGATGGCCTCAGCCGGGCGGCCGCCTTCGAGCAGGGCCTGGCCGCGCAGTTCGTAGAAATAGGGATTGTTGGGCTGGACCTGGATCAAGCCGTCGATCTGCGCGATCGCCGAGCGCAGGTCGCCGTGCAGGTAGGTCGTGATTGCGCGGGCATAGCGCGCCGGCAGGCTGGTGTTGGACAACGGATAGCGGCGGTAGACCGTGTCCTGCCGCTCCATGAAGCCCGAGATCTTGGCGCGCATCATGTCGTGACGCAGCTGCAGCGCCGGATCGTCCTTCTTGTCCCAATAGGGGCTCGAGCGCGCCAGTTCCTCCAGCGCGGAGACGCGATCGACCGGCATCGGATGCGATTGCAGATAGGGGTCGGCGCCGCGCGCGGCGAACAGGCTCTCGTCGGTGAAGCGCTTGAACGTCTCGTACATGCCCCGGGCCGACTGGCCGGTCGCAGTGAGGAACTTGACGCCGGCGCGGTCGGCGTTTTCTTCCTGCTGGCGCTGGTAGGACAGCAGCGTGCGCTGAATGACCGATTGCGGCGCCGAGATCGCTGCCGCGCCGGCGCTGGACAGGCCGTTGCCGGCGCCCCGGCCGCCGGCACCGGCGGCGAGCGCGCCGACGCCGAGCAGCATCGCGATGATCATCTGGGTCTGCGCTTGCGCCAATTGCTCGCGCATCTTGGCAAGATGGCCGCCGGCCAGATGGCCCGTCTCGTGCGCCAGCACGCCGATGATCTGGTTCGGCGTCTCCGATTGCAGCAGTGCGCCGTAATTGACGAAGATGCGGCGGCCGTCGGCGACGAAGGCGTTGAACGAGCCGTCGTTGATGATCACGATCTGGATGTTCTGCTTCTCCAGACCGGCAGCGCGCAGGATCGGCCTGGTGTATTCGCGTAGCAGCTGCTCGGACTCGGTGTCGCGCAGCACCGGCGGTCCCTTCTGCTGGGCCCGCGCAGGGACAACGGGTCCAACGGCGAGCGCAACCGCGGTCAGCAAGGCGGTCAGCTTGAAGGCAGTCAGCTTGATAGTCTTGGTGCGCAGCGTGAGGCGGAACAGCATGGGCGATCTATCGGCAATGACGGGCCGGCCGGAGCAAACGCGGGTTCCGGCGCCGACCGGATCATGCGCGTGGCGCAGTCTGTTGTTTTTGCAGTTCTTCTTCACGCGAACCGGGTATTCACTTGGGGTATTCACCTGGCCTGAAAGCGTTATAAGGAGCCACCGAATGCGGCCAGTCTGGGGCGGTCGCAGATCACGGGAACCCAAATCCGGCCGCGGCCGTGCAATAGCAGAAATCCATGCGTGAAGCGACACCGAGAGATCGTCTGAACAGCTTGTTGACAGCGTCCGGGCGGAGCGATGTTCCCCCGTTCATGGTGATGGACGTGATGGCCGCCGCAGCGCGAATCGAGGCCGCCGGCGGCCATGTCATCCATATGGAGGTGGGGCAGCCCGCCGAGGGCGCGCCGAAGCAGGCGATCGCGGCCGCGCAGGCTGCGCTTGCTACCGGGCGGATCGACTACACCTCCGCGCTCGGGATTCCCTCGCTGCGCGCGCGCATCGCCCGGCATTACCGCGACACGTATGGCTGCGCGGTCGATGCGGAGCGCATCATCGTCACGACCGGCTCGTCCGGCGGGTTCATCCTGGCGTTCCTTGCGATGTTCGAGCCGGGCGACCGGGTCGCGGTCACCGTGCCGGGCTATCCGCCGTACCGGCACATCCTGACTGCGCTCGGCTGCGAGCCGGTGTTGATCGAGACCTCCGGCGACACCCGCCATGCCCTCACCGGCGAGGCGCTCTTGGCCGCCCATCGCAAGGCGCCGCTGAAGGGCGTGCTGGTCGGCAGCCCCGCCAACCCGACCGGCACCATGATGTCGCGCGAGGCGCTGTCGAGCCTGATGGCGGCCGCGGACAGCGCGGGAATCCGCTTCATCTCCGACGAGATCTATCACGGGCTCGATTACGCGTTTCCCGCGGTGACCGCGGCCGAGCTGTCGCCGAACGCGCTCGTGATCAACTCGTTCTCAAAATACTTCTGCATGACCGGCTGGCGCGTCGGCTGGATGGTGGTGCCCGACGTGCTGGTGCGGCCGATCGAGCGGCTACAGCAGAACCTCTCGATCTCGGTGCCGACCCTGTCGCAGATCGCCGCCGAAGCGGCCTTCGACGGCCGCGAGGAGATGGAGGCGATCAAGCGCGGCTATCAGGAGAACCGCCGCATCCTGATCGAGGGCCTGCCGAAGGCCGGATTGACCAAGTTCCTGCCGGCCGACGGCGCATTCTATCTCTATGCCGACGTCTCCGACTTCACCTCCGACAGCTTCGCCTTTGCCAGCGAGATGCTCGAGAAGGCGCATGTCGCAGCGACCCCGGGCGTCGATTTCGATCCGATCCACGGCCGCGCCTTCATCCGATTTTCCTATGCGCGTTCCGGGGCGGAGATGCAGGAAGCAGTTGCGCGGATCGCGCATTGGCTTAAATAGCCCGCAATCTTCAAGAGCCCTCCGCCTTGTCGGCTAGATTGGTTTCGCAAGCGCCCTGCCGTGTTTCGGCGGCGCGGGACGCGACAGATCGCCGCGGATAAACGGCAGGGCCCACACAGTTCCATTTGACTTGAACGGCCAAGTTGATCTTGGCTATTTCCGCCATTTCTGAGGGGGAGTGACACATGGCAACGGCAACCGTTGCCACGGCTTCACCGGCGCCTGCCGGTAGCAAGCCGTGGTACAAGATTCTCTATGTCCAGGTCCTGATCGCGATCGTGCTCGGCGCGCTGGTTGGCGCGTTCTGGCCGCAGCTTGCCACCAACGAGTGGATCAAGGCGCTCGGTGACGGCTTCATCAAGCTGATCAAGATGGTGATCGCGCCGATCATCTTCTGCACGGTGGTCTCGGGCATCGCGCATATACAAGATGCCAAGAAGGTCGGCCGCATCGGCGTCAAGGCGCTGGTCTATTTCGAAGTCGTCTCGACCTTCGCGCTGGTGATCGGATTGCTGATCGGCAATCTGGTGAAGCCGGGCGCGGGCTTCGGCAGCGCGGCGGCGAATGCGCAGGCGGTCGCCAATTATGCCAAGCAGGCCGAGGCGCAGAAGAGCGTCGACTTCGTGCTGCATATCATTCCGGACACCGTGGTCGGCGCCTTCGCGCAGGGCGAGATCCTGCAGGTGCTGCTGTTCTCGGTGCTGTTCGGCTTTGCGATCATGGGGCTCGGCGAGCGCGGCCACACCATCCGCTCGTTCATCGACGATGCCGCGCATGCGGTGTTCGGCGTGATCTCGATCGTGATGCGGGCGGCGCCGATCGGCGCGTTCGGCGCGATGGCCTTCACCATCGGCAAGTTCGGCACCGGCGCGATCCTCAACCTGATGGGGCTGATCGCGACGTTCTATCTGACCGCCGCGCTGTTCGTGTTCGTGGTGCTCGGCATCATCGCGCGGATCGCGGGCTTCTCGATCTTCAAGTTCCTGGCCTATATCAAGGACGAGCTCCTGATCGTGCTCGGCACCTCGTCCTCCGAGAGCGCGCTGCCGTCATTGATGGAGAAGCTCGAACGTCTCGGCTGCTCGAAATCGGTGGTCGGTCTCGTGGTGCCCACGGGCTACTCGTTCAACCTCGACGGCACCAACATCTACATGACGCTGGCGACGTTGTTCATCGCGCAGGCGCTGGGTTACGACCTCACGTTCAGTCAGCAGCTCACGATCCTGGTCGTGGCGATGCTGACCTCGAAGGGCGCGTCCGGCATCACCGGCGCGGGCTTCATCACGCTGGCCGCGACGCTTGCGGTGGTCGATCCGCGGCTGGTGCCGGGCATGGCGATCGTGCTCGGCATCGACAAGTTCATGAGCGAGTGCCGCGCGCTGACCAATCTGTGCGGCAACGGCGTCGCCTGCGTGATCGTCGCCTGGTGGGAAGGCGAGCTCGACCGCGACAAGCTCAATGCCAATCTCTCAAGGCAGATCGATCCGACCGACATGGAGACCGCGCTTACGACGGACTAAATCCACGCTCTGGTTCAGAAGCGGTCCAACCGATACGGCGAGGTATCCACCGAGGATGCCTCGCCGTTCATCGTTTCGGCCAGCACACGCGCCGTCGCGGGGCCGAGCGTGAAGCCCTGATGGCCGTGACCGAAATTGACCCACAGCCCGCGATGGCGCGGCGCAGGCCCGAGCACCGGCAGCATGTCGGTGGTGCAGGGGCGGGTGCCGAACCACGGCTCGGGCTCGACCCGGCTGCCGATCTCGATCAACTCGCGCGCGGCAGCTTCCGCGTAACCGAGCTGAATCGGCGTCGCCGGCGCGTCCGGACTGGTCAGCTCCGCGCCGGTGGTGATGCGGATGCCCTTGGCCATCGGCGCCATCGCATATCCGTTCGCAGTGTCGACCAAGGGCAGGTCGAGCGAGCGGCCGCCCTGATAGTGCATGTGGTAGCCGCGCTTGCGCACCAGCGGAATCCGGTAACCGAACTTGCGCAGCAATTGCGGCGACCACGGCCCTAGCGTGACGACGACGTTGGCGGCATCGATCCGGCCGCCCGTGGTGTCGACCGACCAGCCGGACGTCGTCTGCGTCAGCGTCTGTGCATCGCCGTGCAGCAGCGTCCCGCCGAGACGCTCGAACAATCCAGCATAGGCGGAGACGAGACCGCCGGGGTCTGACACGGTCCATGGCCCGAGCCAGTGAATGGCGCCGGGCAGGTCGTCGCGCAGCAAGGGCTCCGCCTTGGCGAGTGCCTTGCCGTCAAGCACGCGAAACTGGACGCCGAAGTCGCGCTGGTTCTCTTCTGCGACCGCGATCGCCTGCTCCAGCGCTGCCGGGTCGCGATGCAGCAGGCGATAGCCGGCGCGGCGGATCAGATTATCGGCGTGCGCGTCGCGGATCAGCGTGTCGTGCTCCGCGGTGGCGTAGGCGATCAGGCGCGCCCAGGCGAGGGTGGCTTCGCGGTGCCGCTCCGGCGTCGAGTTCCACCAGTAGCGCAGCAGCGGACCGGCGTGCTGCGGCAGCGAGGCCAGGCGATAGCGCACGTCGTTGGTGCGTCCCATCGCGATCCTCGCAAGCGTCGCCGGATCGCGCGGCATCGGATAGGGCCGCACCGCCTCGCTCTGAATGATCCCGGCATTGCCGTAGCTGGTTTCGCGGCCCGGTTCCTTGCGATCGACGAGCGTCACTGACCAGCCGCGACGTTGCAGGTGCAGCGCCGTGCTGACGCCAACCATGCCGCCGCCAAGAACGATCGCGCTTTGCATTGCCTCCGTCTCCGTCAGGCTCCGTACGCCTGACGAACGGATGGCCTGTCCAATAAAAACGCCCGGCGTGAACCGGGCGTTTTGACTTGCGGGTTGCGCTAGTTGCCGCCGCCGAAGCGGCGCGACCACCAGCCCTTGCGGGCCGGCGCCTCGGCCGCAGCGGGCTCCGGCGCAGAAACTGCAGGTTCAGGGGCGGGGGCAGTTTGCTCCGCCGGGCTCTGAACCAGCGCCGGTGCCTCGGGTTGCGGGCTCGACGCGAAGCTGACCTTTTCGCGCACCGTCGATCGGCGGCGCTGCGCGCGGTCGCTTTCGGCGGCCGTGTCCTCAGCGGCAGGCGCTGCCACGGTTTCCGGCTCGGGCACTGCGATCGCCTCGACAGGTGCGGCCTCGACCGGCTGCCATTCCGCCGGCTGCTCGACCAGCTCGGGCTGCGCGAGCGAGGGCGCCGGCTCGGTGTCATGGCTGTCGAAATCGGCGACCGCATCGCTGGCCTCGGGCGTTGCCGCCGGGCTCAACTCGTCGGAGATCGATCCAGCAAGACCGTCATCCGGTCCGCCGCCGCCGCGCCGGCGGCGGCCGCCACGGCGTCCACGGCGGCGCGGACGGCGATCGCCGTTGGCGGCCTGGTCGTCGCGGGCTGCGCCCTGCGCCTCGTCGCCTTCTTCCTCATCGCTTTCGGCATCGGAGGCGGGTACCGCCTCGGCGCCTTCGGGCAGGACATGCATCAGATCGCCGTCCTCGCGCGGCTGCTGAGCGCCGTCACGCGCCTCGCCACCACCGCGGCCGCGGCGCCGACGGCGGCGCTTGCGGCGCTGGCCGTCGCCTTCACCCTCGGCGGCGCTTGCGTCTTCGCCAGCCGCCCGGTCATCGACCAGGCCTTCGGTCTCGTCGGTCTCGACCTCGGCCTCGTATTCGAACAGTTCTTCCTCGTCATCGACCTCTTCCGCCTGCGACGGCGCGGAGGCAGCCTGCGCCGCGAGCAGCGCCTTGGCGGCTTCGAGCGTATGCACCTGCTCGCCGCGATCGATGATGTAGGATTGCTGGCCGTGCACCGTGGCGTCGGCGACGATCGACAGCGAGACGCGGAAGGAGTCTTCGAGGTCGCGCAGATGGCCGCGCTTGTGGTTGAGCACGTAGAGCGCGACGTCGGTGCGGGTGCGGACCACCAGATTGTGGGTCGCGCCCTTCATCAGGATTTCCTCGATGCCGCGCAGCAGTTGCAGCGCCACCGACGAGACCGAACGGACGTGGCCGGAACCGCCGCATTGCGGGCAGGGCTCGGTCGAGCTCTCCAGCACGCTGGCGCGGATGCGCTGGCGCGACATTTCCAGGAGGCCGAAATGCGAGATGCGGCCGACCTGGATCCGCGCGCGGTCCTGGCGCAGGCAGTCGGACAGCTTGCGCTCGACCGCGCGGTTGTTGCGCTTCTCGTCCATGTCGATGAAGTCGATGACGATCAGGCCCGCGAGGTCACGCAGGCGCAGCTGCCGCGCGACCTCTTCCGCGGCTTCCAGATTGGTCTTGAGCGCGGTGTCCTCGATATGGTGCTCGCGCGTGGCGCGGCCGGAGTTGACGTCGATCGAGACCAGCGCCTCGGTCTGGTTGATGACGATGTAGCCGCCGGAGCGCAGCTGCACGGTCGGCGAGAACATCGCGTCGAGCTGGCTTTCGACGCCCATGCGCGAGAACAGCGGCTGGCCGTCGCGATACTGCTTCACCGCGCGCACGTTGGCCGGCATCAGCATCTTCATGAAGTCGCGCGCTTCGCGGTAGCCGGCTTCGCCCGCCACCTGGATCTCGTCGATCTCCTTGTTGTAGAGGTCGCGCAGCGAGCGCTTGATCAGCGAGCCTTCTTCATAGACCAAGGTCGGCGCCTGCGACTTCAGCGTCAGGTCGCGCACCGTCTCCCACATCCGGATCAGGTACTCGAAATCGCGCTTGATCTCCGGCTTGCTGCGCGAGGCGCCGGCGGTGCGCAGGATGATCCCCATGCCCTCGGGCACGTCGAGATCCTGCACCACTTCCTTCAGCCGGGAGCGGTCCTGGGCCGAGGTGATCTTGCGGCTGATGCCGCCGCCACGCGCGGTGTTGGGCATCAGCACGGCGTAGCGGCCGGCGAGCGACAGATAGGTGGTCAGCGCGGCGCCCTTGTTGCCGCGCTCTTCCTTGACGACCTGCACCAGCATCACCTGCCGGCGCTTGATCACTTCCTGGATCTTGTACTGGCGGCGCGGGCGGAACGGGCGCTCCGGAACCTCCTCGAGCACGTCGTCGCCGCCGACGGACTCGACGACATCCTCTTCTTCGCCTTCCTCGCCGTCATCCTCGTCGTCATCTTCGCCGGCCTCATCGCCAGGTACGGCCTCGGGCGCGGCCACTTCCGCGAACGGGGCGTATTCGGCGACCGCATGCTCATCGGCCACGGCGTGGACTTCGTCGCCAGCCACATGCGGCGCGTCGTCGGCATGCGCGGCGTTTTCCTCGACCTGCTCCTCATGGGCCCGCTCGGGCTCATGATTGACCTCGGCGGGCTCGAAGGTCTCCGGCGCGGCTGACGCAATGGAGGCTTCGACCACCGCGACGACGGGGTCGGACGGGGCGTCGGCGGCCGGCGCCTCGCCCACGACGGGAGCGTGATCGTGCGCGGGGTCGTGGTGGTCATGATCGTGTTCATCGTGACCATGATCGTCGTGACCGTGATCATGGTGATGCTCATGCTCATGATCGTGGTGATGCTCATGGTCCTCATGATGCGCATGCTCATGCGCTTCATGCTCGTGACCTTCGTGGGCGGCCACGCCGTGCTCGTGATGCTCGGCGTCGACCGGATGCTCGTGAGCCTCGATCGCCGGCTGCGCCTGCGCGTCGCTCGAACCCTCGATCACCTCGCTCTGGACACGGTCGCCATGGCCGCGGCGGCGGGCATTGCGATGGCGCGACCGGCGGCGGTGGCCGCGGTTCTCGTGCTCTTCCTCGGCCTCGCGATGGGCGCGCTCGTCGGCTTCGATCAGCGCCTGACGGTCGGCGACCGGGATCTGATAGTAATCGGGATGGATTTCGCTGAAGGCCAGGAAGCCGTGACGGTTGCCGCCATACTCGATGAAGGCAGCCTGCAGCGACGGCTCTACGCGCGTGACCTTGGCGAGGTAAATGTTGCCGCGCAGTTGTTTGCGTTGGGCGGTCTCGAAATCAAACTCTTCGACGCGATTGCCACGGACCACAACGACCCGGGTCTCTTCCGGGTGGGTGGCATCGATCAACATCTTGTTGGGCATTTTGGAGCTCTTGACGGCGGCGGGCGCGGATCATGGCGCGCGCAAACTGCGCCGCCCGGTGACGCGACGGTCCACCTGATTCGGGGGTGAGGGGAAGGCCAAAACGCGTCTCGCGGCGCAGCGCCGGACGGGAACTCACCGGGATGATGCGACGGGCGACGTTTTCACCTCGCGTCAGCGCGATCATTCGTGGGATCCTGGTCGGCAATACAGTCTGGCGCATTAAGCGTCGGCCCGTCTAAACATGTTGGCGGCGAAATTGACCGCCGTATCTTTTGCTGAAAGCCCCGTCCGGCGCCGAAGCGCCTGCCGGCCATCGCATATCGAGGCCCCAAGGGACCGGATAATCGGTTACGCCGTGTCTCAAACCGTCCCTCTGGCGAGGGAGTGTGTCTGGGACCGGACGCCGCTCGGGCTTGAATCCGCCACTCCGTGTCAGCCGCGCGCGGCGCTGGCTGGGGAGGGACCGGAAAAACACGGCGGGATCTTCGACTTGGAAGGTTCCACCGCTGCACCAAGAGGCTGAACGCGACACAACCGGGAGTACTAGCCGTCAGCACCCCGTACATACGTGGATTGACCGTCGCGTGCAAGGGAAGCGTCACGCCGCCGCAACACTGGGTTCTTTTCGCCCTGATGTCATTAGGGTGCGATTAACCGTGTGGTTCTAATGCGGTAAGAAGCAGCTGGGAGGCTCCGAATCGGGTGGAGAACCGCGCAAAACACCTTGTTTTTCTGGGATGCGGGCTGTTGTGCGCTGCAGCATCGGTGTTTGCCGTGGTCAGCGCCCCGAGCGCGGCCGAAGGACCTCAGGTAGGTCAGTCTGCGCCGGCCACAAGCACCCCAGCCGCCAGTGCCCCGGACGCCACCTCCCAAGCGACCAGTGCTCCGATTTTCCCGGTCGCGTCCGGCGCCAGGCTCGCCGGCGACGACAAGCAGACCCGATTCATCCTCGATCTCGATCGCAAGATCGAGTTTCGCGCCTTCCCGCTCGCAGACCCGTACCGTGTGGTGGTCGATATCCCGCAGGTCAATTTCCAGCTCGCCGCCGGCACCGGCTCGGCGGCGCGGGGATTGGTGAAGGCGTTCCGCTATGGTCTCGTGATGCCCGGCGGCTCGCGGATCGTGTTCGACATGACCGGTCCGGTGAAGATCGCCAATTCCTATGTGCTCGATGCCGCCAACGGCCAGCCGCCGCGGCTGGTGCTGGATTTCGAGCAGGTCGATCGCACCAGCTTCGAGCAGTCGCTCGCGCCCGAGAGCCGTCCCGAGCTGAAGCCCGCGATTTCCGAATCGACCACAGCGACCATTCCGGCCGTCAACACTGCGGCGTTGCCGCCGGTTGCGACCACCGACGCGCGCCCGCTGATCGTGATCGATCCCGGTCACGGGGGCATCGACAACGGCACCCAGTCCGGCGACCAGACCGAGAAGAACCTGGTGCTGGGGTTTGGCCTCGCGCTGCGCGACCGGATCGAGAAGTCGGGCAAGTATCGCGTGGTCATGACCCGGTCCGACGACACCTTCATTCCGCTCAACGACCGGGTGAAGATCGCGCGCTCGCAATCCGCGGCGCTGTTTGTTTCGATCCACGCCGATGCCCTGCCGCGCCGCGAGGGCGATGCCCAGGGCGCCACGATCTACACGGTATCGGACAAGGCCTCCGACGCCGAGGCCGAACGGCTGGCGGAAGCGGAGAACAAGGCCGACGCCATCGCCGGTGTGAACCTGACCGACGAGCCGACCGAGGTCGCCGACATCCTGATCGACCTCGCGCAGCGCGAAACCAAGACCTTCTCCAACCGCTTCGCCCGTCTGCTGATGGACGAGATGAAGACCACGGTGCGGATGCACAAGCATCCGCTCAAATCGGCCGGCTTCCGGGTGCTGAAGGCGCCCGACGTGCCGTCGGTGCTGGTCGAGATCGGCTACGTCTCCAACAAGGGCGACCTCGAGCATCTGGTGTCCGAGAACTGGCGGAATAAGGCCGTCGGATCGATGGTCCAGGCGATCGACACGTTCTTCGCCAAACGGTTGGCAACTGCCGGACCGGCAAAGTGAAATCGGCCGTCTGAAAAGCCCGGGCCGTTGCGCGGAAGCCCTAGTTTGGCCACAGCGGCGACGGTATAGACAAAGGACCGCAGGTCCGCAGAATCGACCATAATCGTCCGGCGGCTCTTGTTTATTCGCATGCGCAAGGCAGCTCGCTGGGCCAAGCCTTGTTGTGAGCCTTCGTTGTGTGAGGCTTGGTTGTGTGAGGCTTCGCACATTTGGACAGGCGCTTCTGACGACTGAGCGCCGGAGGGTAGGAACGGAACGTCTATAATGCGCCTGCTCGTGCGGTTTTTGGGTTTCCTGTTCGCCGCTGGAACCGTCGTGTTCCTGGTCGGTGTCGCCGCCGTCGCAGGCGCCATCTGGCATTTCTCCAAGGATCTGCCCGACTACTCGCAGCTCCAGGACTACGAGCCTCCGGTGATGACCCGGGTGCACGCCGCCGACGGCGCGCTGCTCGGTGAATATTCCAAGGAGCGCCGGCTCTATCTGCCGATCCAGGCGGTGCCGAAGCTCGTGATCAATGCGTTCCTCGCCGCCGAAGACAAGAACTTCTACGAGCATGGCGGCATCGACTACCAGGGCATGGCGCGCGCTGCGATCCTCTACGCGCAGAATTACGGCTCCAACCGCCGCCCGCAGGGCGCCTCGACCATCACCCAGCAGGTGGCCAAGAACTTCCTGCTGACCAACGAGGTCTCGTTCGCGCGCAAGATCAAGGAAGCCTTGCTGGCGATGCGCATCGAGCGCGCCTATTCCAAGGACCGCATCCTCGAGCTCTATCTCAACGAAATCTATCTCGGGCTCGGCGCCTACGGCATCGCGGCGGCGTCGCTGGTCTACTTCGACAAATCGGTCAACGAGCTGACGATCGCGGAAGCGTCCTATCTCGCCTCGCTGCCGAAGGCGCCGGCGGCACTGCATCCGGTCCGTAACCGCGACCGCGCCATCGAGCGGCGCAACTACGTGATCGATCGTCTGTTGGAGAACGGCTGGATCAAGCAGGCCGACGCCGACAAGGCGCGCAAGGATCCGCTCAACGTCACCAGCCGCTCGAACGGCGCGCACATCTTTGCCGGCGAATATTTCGCCGAGGAAGTCCGCCGCGACATTTTCGAGCGCTACGGCGAGAAGAAACTCTATGAGGGTGGCCTCTCGGTCCGCACCACGCTGGATCCCAAGATCCAGGTGATGGCGCGCAAGACCATGGTCGCAGGCCTCGTCAATTACGATGAGGCGCAGGGTTGGCGCGGGGCGCTGCACAAGCTCGACATTTCCGGCGACTGGGGCGTCAAGCTCGCCGACGTCAAGTCGCTGTCCGACATCTCGCCGTGGCGGATGGCAGTCGTGCTGGAGACCAGCGATCAGTCGGCGCGGATCGGCTTCCAGCCGGGCCGCGAACTCGGCGGCGCGGTCAGCAAGGAGCGGCAGACCGGCATCATCACGATCGATGGCGTGCGCTGGGCCAAGACCAAGGGCAAGGCGCCGACGGCGGTGTCGCAGGTGCTGCAGCCCGGCGACGTGATCTATGCCGATCCGCTGGTGACCAAGGAGGGGGCCGCGGTCGAGGGCCAGTATCGGCTGCGGCAATTGCCCGAGGTGTCCGGCGCCATGGTGGCGATGGATCCGTGGACCGGCCGCGTGCTCGCGATGGTCGGCGGCTTCTCGTTCGACCAGAGCCAGTTCAACCGCGCGACGCAGGCCTACCGGCAGCCGGGCTCGTCGTTCAAGCCGATCGTATATTCGTCGGCGCTCGACAACGGCTATACGCCGTCGACCACCGTGATCGACGCGCCGATCGAGATCGATCAGGGGCAGGGCGCCGGCGTGTGGCGTCCGGAGAACTATTCGACCGGCAAATATTACGGTCCGACCACGCTGCGCAACGCGCTGCAGCGCTCGCTCAACACCGTGACGGTGCGCCTCGCACAGGACATCGGCATGCCCTTGGTCGGCGAGTATGCAAAACGCTTCGGCGTCTATGACGAATTGCCGAACTATCTGTCGTATGCGCTGGGCGCCGGTGAAACCACCGTGATGCGCATGGTCACGGCCTATTCGATGTTCGCCAATGGCGGCCGCCGGGTGAAGCCGACGCTGATCGATCGCATCCAGGACCGCTACGGCCATACCATCTTCAAGCATGACACCCGCGAATGCCGCGGCTGCGACGCGCCCGGGGGCTGGAAGAGCCAGCCGGAGCCGCAGCTGGTCGACCGCCGCGAGCAGGTGCTCGATCCGATGACGGCCTACCAGATCACCGAGATGATGGAGGGCGTCGTCCAGCGCGGCACTGCGACCGTGGTGAAGGAGGTCGGCAAGCCGATCGCCGGCAAGACCGGCACCACCAACGACGAGAAGGACGTCTGGTTCGTCGGCTTCTCGCCGGATCTCGCGGTTGGCGTCTACATGGGCTACGACAAGCCGCGCAATCTCGGCCGCACCGCCACTGGCGGCCACGTGGCAGCACCGATTGCCCGCGACTTCCTCAAGCTTGCGCTCGCCGACAAGCCGCCGACGCCGTTCAAGGTCCCGGCCGGGATCAAGCTGATCCGCGTCGATGCCAAGACCGGCATGCGTGCCGGCCCCGGCGATGGCGGCAACACCATCCTCGAAGCCTTCAAGCCGGGCACCGCCCCGCCGGAGAATTACTCGGTGATCGGGGTCGCCGATGCCGACGGCCGCGGCCCGGCGCCCGGCCCGCAGCCATCGCAGAGCGGCGGCCAGCCCGATGGCGGCTTCTTCATGCGGCCGGGAACCGGGGGGCTGTATTAGAGCGTTTTCGAGCGAAGTGGACACCGGTTCGCGTGAAGAAAACGCGTCAAAACAAAAACCTAGAGCTTCGTTCCGATCCAATCGGAACGCGGCTCTAACTGCCCATCCTGCCAAATCGCCGGGATAGTGCGGCCAAGCCGATTGCGCTTTGCCGCGCCGGTCGCTACATCCCCCGGAACCTTTTTAGCCAACACCTGAAAGACCATGCGCGCGGAAATCGAACGCCTTGTTGAAGAGATCAAGCAGTCAGTCGGGCTGCTGAGGAGGCATCTTTGACGTCGAACAATCGACGGCACGCCTCGCTGAGCTGAACAAGCTCGCAGAAGATTCCAATCTCTGGAACGATCCCCAGAAGGCCCAGCGGCTGATGCAGGAGCGCACCTCACTGGAGGACGCGCTATCGGGCATCGGCAAGGTCGAGCGCGAGCTCGAGGATCAGGTCGGCATGATCGAGCTCGGCGAGGCCGAGAACGATGCCGGCGTGGTTGCCGAAGCCGAGAAGGCGCTCAAGGACCTCAAGAAGGAGGTCGCCCGGCGCGAGCTGGAAGCGCTGCTCTCGGGTGAGGCCGACAAGTTCGATTCCTATCTCGAGGTCCATGCCGGCGCCGGCGGCACCGAGAGCCAGGATTGGGCGCAGATGCTGCTGCGCATGTACACGCGCTGGGCGGAGAAGCACGGCTTCAAGATCGAGTTCCTCGAAGAGTCCCAGGGCGAAGAGGCCGGCATCAAGTCCGCCACCATCCAGATCTCCGGCCACAATGCCTATGGCTGGCTGAAGACCGAGGCCGGCGTGCACCGCCTGGTGCGCATCTCGCCGTTCGATTCCAATGCGCGGCGGCATACCTCGTTTTCGTCGGTGCAGATTTTCCCCGTGATCGACGACAGCATCAAGATCGAGATCAAGGAGTCCGACGTCCGCACGGACACGATGCGGTCGGGTGGCGCCGGCGGTCAGCACGTCAACAAGACCGAGTCGGCGGTGCGCCTGACGCACATTCCGACCGGGATCGCGGTGGTCTGCCAGGCCGGCCGCTCCCAGCACAAGAACCGGGCGCAGGCTTGGGACATGCTGCGCGCGCGGCTGTACGAGATCGAGCTGAAGAAGCGTGAGGAGCAGGCGGCCGCCGATCAGGCCGCCAAGACCGATATCGGCTGGGGTCACCAGATCCGCTCCTACGTCTTGCAGCCCTATCAGATGGTGAAGGATTTGCGCACCGGTGTGCAGACCTCCGACACCTCGGGGGTGCTCGACGGGGACCTCGACGAATTCATGGCGGCAACGCTGGCGCAACGTGCCTTCGGCACCGGGCCCGGCTCCGTCGAGGATGTGGATTAGCCCATGCCGCGCGTCGCTTTCATCGGATTGGGACGCATGGGCCACGGGATGGCCGGCCGTTACCTCGACGCCGGCTTCACGGTCGCGGTGTGGAACCGGAGCAAGGCCAAGGCCGAGGATCTGATTGCGCGCGGCGCGATCTGGGCGACCTCGCCGGAAGATGCCGCGATCGATGCCGATGCGGTCGTGACCATGGTCGCCGACGATGCGGCGTCGCGCGACGTCTGGCTGACCAAGGACGGCGCCGCGGCCACGATGAAGGCCGGCACGCTCGCGATCGAGTGCTCCACGGTCTCCTACCAGCACACGCTCGATTTGGCGCGCGAGCTGCAGAGCCGCGGCCTGATCTACATCGATTGTCCCGTCACCGGGCTTCCCGAAGCTGCCGCTGCCGGCAAGCTGACGCTGCTGGTTGGCGCTGATAGCGCCGACCTCGACAAGGCGCGGCCGTTCCTCGCGCCGATCGGCAGCACGATCCGCCATTTCGGCGCGGTCGGCACCGGCACCGTGTTCAAGCTGATCAACAATCTGATCGGCGCGGTGCAGATCGCAAGCCTCGCCGAGGGCGTCGCGATCGCCGAGCAGGCCGGTCTCGACATGCAGTTGGTGGCCGAGGCGCTGGGAACCGGCGCGATCGCCAGCCCGCAGGTGATCCGCCACTCGAGGCGAATGATCGACCGCAATTTCTCCGGCGCGTCATTCACCGCAGCGCTCCGCCACAAGGATGCGGAATATGCCGTGCGGCTGGCCGAGACGCTGCTGCCCGGCGTGCCGGTGAGCCGCGCCGCGCTCGCCGCCTATGACAAGGCCAGGGCGCACGCGCCGGACGGCGACGAAGGCCAGATGATCGAGATCGTGTCGCGGCCGAAATAGGCGGACCTCATTCACGGAAATCGGGTGGGAATATTCGCAGCCCAGCACTAGTCACCTGTGACAGCGCTGACGAGAGCCCGCCCGACATGCCTTCCACCGATAACAGGATCGATCGCCGCGACTGGGGCCTGCTTGGCCTGCTGTCGGTGCTCTGGGGCGGCTCGTTCTTCTTCAACGGCGTGATCCTGCGCGAATTGCCGCCGCTGACTCTGGTGCTGCTGCGCGTGGTGCTCGGCACGATCATCCTGCTGCCGCTGCTGCGTGCCGCGAAGATCGAATGGCCGCGCGGCGTCTCCGCCTGGGCGCCGTTCTTCGCGATGGGGCTGTTCAACAACGTGCTGCCGTTCTCGCTGATCGTGTTCGGGCAGACCTATATTCCGAGCGGGCTGGCTTCGATCCTCAACGCGACGACGCCGCTGTTCGCGGTGATCATCATGGCAGCGGCCGGCGAGGAGAGACTGCAGGCGCGCCGCGTCGCGGGCGTGGTGGTCGGGCTGATCGGGGTCGCGATCCTGCACGGCGATGCGCTCGGCTTCGAGAGCCGCCAGGGCATCGGCATCCTGCTGTGCCTCGCCGGCGCCTTCAGCTATGGCCTGGCGGCGCTGGTCGGGCGGCGGCTGCCGCAGCGCGTGCCGCCGCTCGGCACGGCGACATTCCAGATGATGACATCGGCCGTGATGATGGCGCCGATCGCCGCCGTGGCCGACAAGCCCTGGCTGCTGCCGATGCCGCATCCGACCACGTGGCTCGCCGTGCTCGGGCTCGCGGCGCTGTCGACCGCGCTGGCCTACATCGTGTTCTTTCAGATCCTGCAGCGCTCCGGCGCGACCAATGTGATGCTGGTGACGCTGCTGATTCCGGTCACCGCGATGCTGCTCGGCTACCTCGTTCTCGGCGAGCCGATCGCGCAGCGCGAGATCATCGGCGCGCTTGTCATCGCGAGCGCGTTGCTCTTGATCGAAGGGCGCGTGCTGGGCTGGTTCAGCCGCGTGCCTGCTTCCACGCCGCATACCATCCGGTAAAGCGGCCGCTGTCGCGCTCGCCGCCGTGCCAGGCGGCATAGGCGGTGCCGTCGTCGGCGACCAGCACCACGGCATCGAGCCCCTTGGAGCGGCGCAGCGTGTCCATCGCCTGCTCCGGCGTCTGCGCGATCGGGCCTGCGACGTTGAACGACGTGTTGACCGACATCTCGACGCCGATATGGCGGCCGAGCGCCTTCAGATAGGCGTAGGTGAGGGGATCGTCCGCCTCGCGCACGATCTGGATGCGGCCGGTGCCGTCGGCGTGCACCACGGCGGGAATCCTGGCGCGCGCTTCCGGCTTCGAATGCGCCGTGAGCACCATGTAGTTGTAGGCGTTGTAGTCGCCGTCGGAGGCGCCGTCTTCCAGCTCGAAATAGTCGCGCGCGGCCTCGAGCGTCGCCATCGGCGCCAGCGGCCGGATCGCCTCGCGGTACTTGACGCGCTCGTTGAGCCGCTCGCGCACCGCGGGATCGCAGGGATTGGCGAGGATCGAGCGATGGCCGAGCGCGCGCGGGCCGGTCTCGGCCGCGCCCTGGTAGATCGCGATCACGCCGCCTTGTGCCACCATGCTGGCCATCAGATCGGCAACCGCATCGCGCCCATCAGACGTTTCGACATTGCCGATCGCCGTGGAGGCGATGTCGTCGGCGTCGAGCGCCGCGGTGATGTCGGCATTCGAGGGCGGCAGGCCGCAATAGAAGGCGTGCGACAGCGGCGCGCCGCGCGGCGCGCCCGCCATATGGGCGAACAGCCAGGCCGCACCGATCGGCACGCCGGGATCGCCGGGCACCGGCGGCACCCACATATGCAGCCGCGTCTTGCGCTGCTGCGCGCGTTCAAACCACGCTTCGTCAAAATGCTCGAGCAGCCGCATGTTGCCGAGCGCGTTCAGCGCCACGCCGCCGGTCAGCACCAGGCGATCGGTGCCGGTGACGCGCAAGAGATGATCGATGACATGGATCATCGCGTCCTCGAATACCAGTTGCGTCGCGGCGGCCTTGTCGACGCGGTCCTTAGTGTCGGGGCGGTGATTGATGTCCTCGACGCGCAGCACGGCATCGGGATTCCAGAGCTGGTCGGGCCGCAGCGGCGGGCCGAGGATATCGATCAGCGGCTGATGATAGGGATTGTCGGCGGGATCGGCGTACCAATTGGCCATCGCGCGATTGAGCTGCACGCTGCCATCGGGGCCGAGATGCAACACCGCCTTCAGCCGCTGATAATACGGATTGGTGGCGCGGTTCATGTCGCCCCAGGCGGCGGCGCCCATGTAACGGCCCTCGCTGGAGAGCCAGGTCCAGCCGCCCTGGCTCGACGAGATCACGGTGTAGAAGGCACCGAGCGAATCGAACAGGCTCTCGTTGCAATAGAGCTGCTTCATCTCGCCGTTGTCGGCGACATAGAGCGAGATCGAGCCGACATCGCCGGTGCCGTCGAGCACCGCGATCGCGACGCGCTCGCGCAGATCGGCGAACGGCGAGGCGGTGAACGAGTACCAGGCGTGATTGTCGTGATGCGGCATGCAGATCAGCGGCAGCTGCTCGCCGAGCCCGTACATCTTGCCGAGCCTGCGCGCGATGCGCCGCACCTGGTCCATCTGTCGCAGGTTGATCGCGGGCGCGATCGGCGCACGCAGCAATTTGATGCTGGCCGGCGCTTCCTCGAGCGAGGTGCGGATCAGCATCGCCAGCAGTGCCGGATAGTCCCATGTCGTGACGAAGGCCGCGATGTCGCCGATGTCGCGGCCCATTCGCTGCAACACCTTGCGCATGTCCTCGAGCGCGTATTGCGGAAACTCGTTGGTATGTTTGTTTCCGGAAAAGCGCTCTTCCTCGTTGTTGACGATCAGGCGCGGGCCGTCCTTCTGGGTGACCTCGACCAGCGCGACGCCGGTGTTGTGCGTGCCGGGGCAGGCGAGGCCCGCGATATAGACGGTCTCGCCGCGCTGCAGCCTTTCGCGGATCGAGGCGATCGTGGCTTGCGCGAACTCGCCATTGGCCTTGTGCAGGCCACGACCAGCCAGCGCACGTTCGCTGAGGCGGCGCGTGATTTCATAGCCCGCAGCCGCAATACGCGGATGCCGCGGACCGGTACGAATGTCCGGTTTACGCAATCAGAACGCCTCGACTCGTGATCCCCAGATCGACCTTCAATCATAAATAGCGCCAGGCAACAATGCCGTTTCGCCCAACGGAAATACCCGGCGCTTGCCAGCACATGCGTCTCTTGCGAGACTTGCCGTCAAAACCACGACAAAAATCGGGAGAAAACGATGCCGGCTCGTTCTGGATATATTGGCGCAATCGTGGCGTTCGCAAGTGTGGCACTCCTCGCGACCTCGGCCCACGCCCAGAAGAAATACGATCCCGGCGCGACCGATACCGAAATCAAGATCGGCAACATCATGCCGTATAGCGGCCCGGCGTCGTCCTACGGCGTGATCGGCAAGACCGAGGCTGCGTTCTTCAAGATGGTCAACGAACAGGGCGGCATCAATGGCCGCAAGATCAACTTCATCAGCTACGACGATGCCTATTCGCCACCCAAGGCAATCGAGCAGGCGCGCAAGCTGGTCGAGAGCGACGAGGTGCTGCTGATCTTCCAGGCGCTCGGCACGCCGTCGAATTCGGCAATCATGAAATACATGAATGCCAAGAAGGTGCCGCAATTGTTCGTCGCGTCCGGCGGCACCAAGTTCGGCGACCCCAAGAACTTCCCCTGGACGATGGGCTTTCAGCCCAACTACCAGAGCGAGGGGCGCATCTACGCGAAATACATTCGCGACAAGTTTCCAGACAGCAAGATCGCTGTGTTCTGGCAGAATGACGATGCCGGCAAGGATCAGTTCAAGGGCCTGAAGGATGGGCTCGGCGACAAGGTCAACATGATCATCGCCGACAAATCCTACGAGGTCTCCGATCCCTCGATCGATTCGCAGATCGTCGCGCTGCACGATTCCGGCGCGGATATCTTCTTCTCCTGGGCGGCGCCGAAGGGATCGGCGCAGGCGATCCGGAAAGTGGGCGAGCTCGGCTGGAAGCCGAAATTCTTCCTCGCCAACACCGCGACCTCGGTCGCCTCGGTGCTGAAGCCGGCCGGGCTGGAATATTCCAAGGGCATCATCTCGACGGCCTATCTGAAGGACCCGACCGATCCGACCTGGGACAAGGATCCCGCGGTCACGAGCTGGCGCGCCTTCATGGACAAGTATTATCCGGACGGCGACAAGGGCAACGCCAACAACCTCTATGGCTATGTGCAGGCCGAGGCCATGGTGCAGGTGCTGAAGCAGTGCGGTGACAATCTGACGCGCGACAACGTGATGAAGCAGGCCGCCAATCTGAAGAACTTCCATTCCGACCTGATGCTGCCGGGCGTCATGGTCAACACCTCGCCGGACGATTACTTCCCGATCGAGCAGATGCAATTGATGCGGTTCAACGGCGAAGCTTGGGAGCTGTTCGGCGACGTCATCACGGGCGAGGTCGGGCACGAGGCGACGCGGTAGGGGCTGGCTGCTGAGAGAACCCGCGCTCAAGCCAACACACCGCTGTCGTCCCTGCGAAAGCAGGGACCCATAACCACAGACGCGCGTTGTTGAAGCGGGCTGGGGCTCCAGCGCTATGCAACAACAACCATTAGTGGTTATGGGTCCCGGGTCGCGCTGCGCTTGCCCGGGACGACACCGAATTTGTTGCGCGGGCGGAGCGCCATGCCGCCGGCGACGCCGACGCCGATCACGTACATCCAGCCTTCGTGAAAATCGGACAAATGCGAATTGAGCAGCGAGCTCGTGATGTTCTGCACGACCACGGCGAGCCCGATCCAGCTCACGAGATCGCGGCCGGCGAACAGCCTGATGTGGCTGGTCCACATTGCGTAGAGCAGCAGGATGCCGAGGAGCCCCCACTGGATCGCGACGTTGAAGGTCTGGTTGTGCGGATTGTTGATCACCTCGGCCTGCAGGCCGGTTTGTCCTGTCGCATCCAGCGTGAACATGTGCCTGATCGAACCGGTGCCGTGCCCGAGCCACGGCGCGGCTGCGATGAACTTCACCGATTTCCGCCAATAAGTCAGGCGCTGCGCGGTGGAGGCGATGCCTGAGGTATCCTGCGCGCGATACTCGATGCCGATGTCGGCAATACGTTGCCGCAGATAAGGCGACGTGGTCCAGACCATCAAGCTTGCCAGCGCGGCAGCGGCGAACAGCAGCCGCGTGGCGCGCCGCGACAGATGCAGCGAGGCGAACAGGATCAATAGCACCGGCATGTAGAGCAGCGCGGTCCGCGCCGAGACGACATAGAGCATGTTGGCGACAAACAGCAGGATCAGCGCAATGGGGCCGGCTGCGATGCGCCACTGCCGGGCCCGCAGCGCGGTCAACGCCGGCAGCGCCAGCGCGAAGGCGCAGAGCGTGAATTCCTGGCTCTGGTCGAGGTAGTTCTTGACCGGCACGCCACTGGATGCGGTGTGCGCGAGCTTGAGCTGCGGCAGCGCCAGCACGATCCAGGACAGCATCATCAGCAGCGTGCACGACACCAGGAAGGCTGCGAACACAAAGAGCCCGCGCTGCGAGCGCTGGAAATAGCCGAGCAGGAACGGCAGCAGCAGCAGCTTGCTAAGCGGCTTGATGCCCTGGAACCGTTCGGCCCAGCCCGTCTCCGACCATGCCACGCCGATCACCGCAAGCGCGACCAGCGCGAGTGGCAAAGCGAAGGCGGGCCGCGCAAGGTCGAGGATGAACTGCTCCCAGTCGACGGTCGGAATCACGGCGACCAGCCACAGCAGCATGAAGATCGCGAGCAGCGACGTCGACCATGGCAGCGCGGCCGCGGCCAGCACGATCAGGATGTCGGTCGCGCGGACATAGGCGTCCGTGCCGGACCAGGCGCGGACGCGGTCGCGCCATCGCATCGCAGGCGCGGCACCGATCACGTGGGACTCGGTGGTCATGCCGGGTTACACGGTGGCGCCGTTGAACGCCGCCATCGCGGCAGACGCTGCGGGCACCGAAGTCATGCTCTCCGCGGCGAGGCGATGCGACAGCAGGTCGCGCGCCTGGGTGTGGTGGCCGAAGCGTTCGGCGAGTTCGGTCCGGCGCTCGCGGATCCGCTCGCGCCATTGCTCCTGCTGCGCCAGCACCCGGGTCACCGAGGCCGCAATGGACTCGATCGAGAACGGGTCGAAATAATCAGCGAGCTCGCCCGCGACCTCGCGGAACACGGCGATATCGGAGCACAGCACCGGCGTGTTGGCGGCCAGCGCCTCGATGATCGGCACGCCAAAGCCCTCGGCGAGGCTCGGCATGATCAGGCCATGCGCGTCGGCGATCAGCGCGGCCTTCTCATATTCCTCGACATAGCCGGAAAAGCGGACATTGGGTGGTGCGTTGCGGGTCAGGCTGGGGTCGCCGGTGTAGCCGATCACGACGAGATCGGCCTGCGGCAGCTTGCGGAAGGCGCGGATGACGGCGGCAAGGTTCTTGCGCGGCTCGGCGGAGACGATCACGACGAAGTAGGGCCGTCCGCTCGGCGCACCCGGTGCCAGCAGCGCCGCGGCGTCGAATTTGGTGCGGGGATAGACCACTCGCGCCGGCAGATGCGCGAACTGCGGCAGCAGGGTGCGGAACCGGCCGAGGCTGTAATTTGAGACGAAGGCGAGCTCGTCGGCCTGTTGCAGGCTGGTGAACAGGCGCGACAGGAACAGCCGCGTTGCGACGTCGCTGAGCTTGAGGTCGGTCAGCGGCAGCAGGTCGTGCACGACGCAGATCACCTTGGCGCCGCGCTTGCGCTGGATCGCCACCCGCGTCGGCGTGTCGATGAGAATGACGTCGTAGCCGCGCGCATCGACGCGGGGTGGCGGCAGCCGCAGCAGCGCCGAGGTGTCCTGATAGCTGTAGAAGCCGGGTTCGAGCAGGAAATCGCCGAACAGCCTGAGATGGCGCAGATCGGTCGGGATGTATTCGAGGCCGTCGGCATGGTTTTCGATCAGGCTGACGCCGGGCGGCAGCAAATGCAGCGCGCGCAGGAAGCTGACCGCGAATTCCAGCGAGGTCGCGGCGCGGAGCTTGCCGCGGAACCAGTCGACGGTGCGGCGCAGGCCGCCGCTGCTGCGCATGACGGGCGCATTCATGTCGGCCTCGTCGAGGAAGCGATAGAGCGCGAGCAGCTCGATCAGCCGCGACCCGTCGGGCAGCAGCCTTGTGCGCTGCTGGCGGCGGCGCAGCTTGCGATAGCGCCGCGTGGTCTCGACCAGCAGCGTCAGCTCGTGGCCGTCGCCGGCCAGCGAGCGGATCAATTCGCGCGTGAAATGGAAGATGCCGCGCTTGTGGTTGGGTTCGCCGAGCGCCTCGCTGACGACCAGGATCTTTGTCATGCGCTGATTTCTCTGAGCTCGAGGTGATGCGGGACGGGCGCATCCAGCGCAACGGTGCTGGCGATGAGGCCGTGATCGAGATTGATGATGCTGTTGCAGGTCCGGCGCAGCAGCGCGTGGTCGTGCGAGGCGATGATCACGATCGCCGCGGTCTCGACCATCTTGCGCAGCCGCTGCTCGGCCTTGGCCGAGAAATTCTCGTCGACCACGCTGAGCCATTCGTCGAGCAGCAGGATGTCGGCGGGAAAGGCGGTCGCGGTCGCGAACAGCACGCGCATCAGCATGCCCGAGGAGAACATGCGCAGCGGCAGCCGCTGCATGCGCTCTTCCAGCTCCGTGAAGGCCCAGATCTCCTCCAGGATCGCAGGCGTCGGCTTGCGTCCCGAGATCCGCAGCAGCAGGCTGATATTGTCGGCGGCGACGAAATCGAGATTGACGCCGGCACCAAGGCCGAGCAGCGGCACGATATTGCCTGATATCTCGACCTTGCCGCTGGTTGCCGGAAAGACGCCGGCGATCAGCCGCAGCAAGGTCGACTTGCCGGAGCCGTTCGGCCCGGCGAGGCCGATGCGTGCGCCGGCCTTGGCCTCGATCGAGATACTGTCGATCGCGCGGATGGTCCGCATCTCGCTGCTCTGACGGAACAGGCGCCCGAGCAGGCGGCGCTTCAGCGAAAAGTCGTAGGCGCCGTACAGCGGATAATCGAGGCAGACGTCGCGGAGGTGAATGCGTGCCATGCCTAGATCCAGAACGCCGCTTTGCGCAATTGGGTGATGGTCACGACCGCGGCGGCCGCGAGCGCAGCAAGGCAGGCCAGCACATAGATCACGCTGGTCATCGCGACATGGCCTGATGCCAGCGGGTCGCGCCAGACCGCGAACAGATGCGTCAGCGGATTGAGCCGCATCACCGTGGAGCCGCGATCGATCATCTCGGGCGTCCAGATGATCGGCGAGGCCAGGAACGCCAGCGTCAGCGAGGATTCGATGATCGGCTTGATGTCGCGGTAGCGCGTCGCCAGCGCGCCGAGCACGAGGCTCACGCCGAGTGCGGAGATGACGAACAGGACGAGGCCGGGCAGGGCGGCGATGGCGCCGCCGACATCCCGCGGCGTCAGCGCGAGCCACAGGACCAGCGGCACCACTGCGTTGTGGGCCGCGAACAGCGCCTGGCGGATGGTACATTGCAGCAGGAAGATCACCGGCGGCAGCGCCCGATCCTTGATCAGGCTGGCCGAGCCTTGCAGCGCAGTGGTGGCGTCGAGCACGACGCTGTTGAGGAAGGTCCAGGCGGTGAGGCTTGCCGCCAGCATCGGCAGCCGCGCCACCGCGCTGGCGTTGGAGAGATGGCCGATGACCGAGCCGAGCACGGCCACCATTATCGCCATCTGGATCGACATCCAGAAGGGTCCAAGGAGGGAGCGGACATAGCGATGGCGTACGTCAGACCAGGCCAGCGCGGCGGCGATCTGGATCGCGCCGACGAAACCGGCCGTTTGGGGGCGCGGGGCTGGGGCTGACGACCCTGCGTCCTTTGCGGCGGCCTCTTCGGAAACGACCTTGCGGTACACCGTCTCCACTCCCTCCTTGAAGGCTGTTGTCGAATATTTCGTCAGCGCGCGATGCCGCGCGGCCTGGCCCATGCGGCGGCGCCGCTCCGGATCGTTGATCAGCGTCTCGATGGCATCGGCAAGCGCGGCGGGATCGCCGGGCGGCACCGTGATGGCCTCGAGGCCGTCGCGGGCGACATGGGGAACGCCGGTGTCGAGCGCGGTGTTGACGATCGGACGGCTCGCCGCCATCGCCTCGAGCTGGACCAGCCCGAAGGTTTCCGCATTGGTCACCGACGGCATCACGAAGACGTCGGCGATGCGCATCAGCTTGACGCGATCGCTCTCGGACACCGAGCCGAGCAGGCGGACGCGGTCCTGCAGGCCGTAGTCACGGATCAACTGCTCGAGATGCTCGCGCTCGCGGCCCTCGCCGACGATCCAGACCTCGAAATTGCGGGCGTGGGCCGATCGCACCAGGACGTCGAAGCCCTTGTAGGGCACCAGCCGGCCGCAGGCGAGGACCAGGCGGCCGCGGGCGTTGACGTCGTCGGCTTGCGCGGCGGGCCGGTCGTATTTCTCGACGTCGACGCCGAACGGAACGGCGTGGCACTTGTCGGAAAATTCCTGCAGCAGCGGCGTGGTCTCGATCAGCACCGGATCGGAGACGATGATCGCAGACGCCCGCCGCAGGGTTCGCCGCATCATCGGCTCGACCAGGAAGCGCAGTGCCGCGTGCGAGACGATGTCGGCATGCCAGTGCACGACCAGCGGACGCGTGTGGCCGAGCCCGAATGCGAACACGAGGTCGGCGAGCGGGAAGGGCGCGTGCAGCGCCAGCAGATCGTGCTCGGCGATACGGCGCCACAACCGCCACGGATAGGTCGGCGCCGCCGGTAGCGACAGCACGTCGCCGAACGAGTGCACACGCTCGACGGCCACGTCATTGACCACGATCTTTTGCTCGCCGCCGGAGCGCGAGCAGACCAGCACGGCAGCGTTGAACGTGTCCTTCAGGGAGGCGCAGATGTCGCGGATCACCGTCAGTGTGCCGCCGAACAGGTCGGGATAGTAGACCTTGAAGATGTGGAGCACCGACGGACGCCGGGCCGGCGGCGGGTTGAGAACCATCATGGGCGGCTCGATCCGGATCATGCTGCGTACAGGGCGACGACGAACGGCAGCGCCAGCGCGGCGAAGAACACCGCCGAGCGCAGCAGCGCCGGAAACACCGGCTCGATCGGGACGCAAGCCGCCCGCGGCGTGAACGAGAATGCCCGCGGCGTGAAGCAGAACGGCGCCTGCGCCGTGAAACGGAGGGTGATGGCGGCGAACCGACCGGATTCGGTGTCGCGGGCCGAACGAAGAGACATTGCGTCGGATTCCCTGCTGAATGGATTCTGGATACGTGGGAAAATTTCACACGTCAATGACGTCGGACTAAAATGTGGGATTATGTCCCACGTAAGGCAGTGGACAACTTTTTTGGGGGAGGAAGGATCGGAACGCATGACGGCATGACGGCGCGATCGCACCGTGACTGCGCGGGCGATCGGGCGAATGCGGGAGTTTCTAGCGGAGCGTCAGGCCGGCTCGGCGGTGCTGCGTTCGGTCGGTTGCTGCAACTGGCGCCTGATGGCGGGGATGTCGAAATGGATTCGCTCGGGCAGCATCGCGGCTGCCGACCGCTGCAAATCCTGCTCGATGACGACACGCTTGCCGCCATCCGATGTCAGCGCGATCGAGATCGAATTCGCCCGTGGCTCGGCGGTGAGGCCGGCATGCGCGCGGCTGGCATATTCGCCGGCGCGCAGGCCGCCGAAGCCGAACGCGAGCAGGCGGCCATAGATGTACACCGCCAGCAGGTCGGTCTCGTCGAAGCGGCGCGGCGTTCCGGGCACCACGCCCGGCAGGCAGGGATAGCCGCCCGCCATCACCGTCGACACGAACTCCTCGTAGGGAACCTGGGCGATCCGGCAGGCTTCCGCGATCGCAAGGTCGAATCGGGTTGATGTCATGGAGCGGTCCGTGTTGGCGGCAGTGCCAGGTCACCGTGGCGGGCGCGCGGTGTGTCCGGAGGTGACTTTGTTTCCCATAAGTGGGAAAATGTCACACGTCAAGTGAGGTGGGATTGTGTCCCACGCCGGGGACGGCTAAAAGTTGGGCATGAATGCCAAGGCCCCGAAGTCGAAGCCGGGATCGTCCGCGCCGATCGCCGCAGCGAAGCTGCATGCACCGCTGGCGCGGATGCTGCGTCCGCTGGTGCGGCTTTGTATCCGCGGCGGCATGACATTCCCGGCGCTGACCCAGCTGCTTCGCGAGCTCTATGTCAACGTCGCCGAGCACGACTTCGCGCTCGAGGGCAAGGAGCAGACCGACAGCCGCGTCAGCCTGCTGACCGGCATCCACCGCAAGGAGGTGGCGCGGCTGCGCGGCGCGGGTGCGCCGGTCAACGCGGTGCCGGCGACGCTGTCGCGCACCAGCGCGATCATCGCGCGCTGGCTGGCCGCGCCCGAGTTCACCGATGCGAAGGGCGATCCGCTGCCGTTGCCGCGCACCGCTGATGGCGGCGCGCCGTCGTTCGAGACGCTGGTCGAATCGATCACCAAGGACCTGCGGCCGCGCGCCGTGCTGGACGAATGGCTCGATCGCAAGCTCGTCACCATCAATGACCGCGACGAGATCATGCTGGTCGAGGAGGCCTTCGTGCCGCAGGGCGACGACGACCGCAAATGGCACTATCTCGGCCGCAATCTGCACGACCATGTCGCGGCCGCCGAGCAGAACGTGTCGTCGGCGACGCCGCGCTTCCTCGAACGCGCGGTGCATTACGACGGGCTGTCGGCCAAGCTCGCCAAGCGGCTCGAGGGCCGCTCGCGCGAGCTCGCAATGGAGGCGTTGAAGGTCGCCAACCGCGAGGCCAACCGCGCGCTCGCCAAGGACAAGGGCGGCGACCACCGCTGGAATTTCGGCATCTACATCTATCGCGAGGGCCCGGACGGCCCGGTCGATGACGATTCGGACGAAGGCGGCGGGACATGAGCGGCCCCATCATCTCGCGCCGCACGCTGCTCGCAGCATTCTGGCTCGCCGGAACGTCGCTCGCGGGCGCGCAGGTCAAGAAGCGCGGCAACGATCAGGGCATCGGCGGCACCGGCATCACCGGCTCCGACCAGGGCATCGGCGGCACCGGCATCGTCGGCGTGATCCAGCGGTTCGGCTCGATCTATGTCAATGGCGAGCGCGTCGCCTATGCGGCCGACGTGCCGGTCCGGATCGACGGCGAGGCGGCGAACGCCAAGGCGCTGCGGATCGGACAGCTTGCGCGCGTCGTGGCCGAGCGCGATGCCGGCGGCACATTGTCGACTAAACGCATCGACGTGGCGAGCGAAGTGACCGGGCCGGTCGAGCAGATGAAATCGGGCGAGCTGACGGTGCTCGGCCAGAAGGTTGCCTGGAGCGGCCGCGACAGCTGGCTGAAGGTCGGCGCGCATGTCGCCGTGTTCGGGCTGCGCCGCACCGATGGTGTCGTCGTCGCGAGCCTCGTGCAGGAGCGCCATGACGCAGCGATGCGCGTCGCCGGGCCGCTCGAGCGCGATCGCGCAGGAACTCTGAGGATCGGCGAGCTCAAGCTCAGCGGCGTCGATGCGGCGCTGGCCGGTCAGCGCGTGCAGGCCGAGGGGCATGTCGCGCAGGGCGTGATGCAGGTCTCGCGCAGCCGCGCCGACGACTTCTCCGACCTTGCCGGCGCGAAGCGGTTGTTGATCGAGGCCTATGTGCGGCGGGTCGGCAATGATCTGCAGCTCGGCTCCGGCTTTGTCGCACGCGATCATTCGCGGTTCTCGCCGGCGGCCGATACGCGCGTGGTCGTCAACGCCCAGCCGACGGGCACCCGCGAGCTGCGCGTCGAATCGGTGCAATCGGTTGCCAAATTTCCGGGCTCGTCGGTGAGGAGTCCCGGCACGCCGGGCCGCGGCTCCGGTGGCGGCGGCTCAGGGCCGGGAGGCGGATCCGGACCAGGCGGACGGGGTGGCCCGGGTGGTGGGCCCGGCGGAGGGTCGTCCGGTCCGTCCGGTGGACTGCCGCCCGGCGGCGGTCCTGCGCCTGATCCGCTGAGCGGTGGAACGACAGGTCCTGGCCCTGGCGGCTTCGGCTCGCCCGGCGGACCGTTCGGTCCGGGTGGCGGTGGCGGCCCGGGTGGCGGCCCCGGCGGCGGATTCGGTGGTGGCGGATTCGGT
>NZ_JASGSR010000058.1:0-50569 GCF_040446015.1 Bradyrhizobium sp. INPA03-11B | reverse complement strand
CGATCGTGAGCGGCGGCATCACGCCGGGCGATGGCCGCTCGGAGTGCGAGATCATCAAGGCCGCGATGGTTGCGGGCGGCGTGCCGTCGGAGCGGATCCTCGAGGAGCATCGCGCGCAGAACACCGGCGAGAACGTGATCTTCTCGCTGCCGGTGATCGACACGGCGTTGGGGCTCGCCAATATCAGGAGCGTGATCTGCCTCGGCAATAGCTGGACCGCGCGGCGTTATCCCATGACGCTGCAGCGGCACTGGCCGGAGGTCGAGAAGATGCTGGTGACGGTGGATAGCTTTGCCGTCCCGCGTGCGCTTTGGCACACCGTCCCCGAGTTTCGCCGCCGCGTCCTGGCCGAGTGGGACAAGATCGAGCCGTACATGGCGAGGGGATTCATCGCGCAGTGGCCGGTTGTCTGAACGGCGAATCTGTAGGTTCTCGCCGGCCGGACTGTAAGCGGGCTGTAAGCAACACGCTGTAACATTGCCGTCTGATTTGCTTTTAGCTGGAGTGTCAGATGACAATCCGGACCCCGTTTCTGGCTCTGTGCCTCGCGCTCTTGAGCATCTCTCCGGTTCTTTCGAAGGGCAGCGTCGGCAACAAACACGATCCGCTGGATCATAGCCACGTCGACAACCTGCCCCTCGATGTACGGCAATATGTTGCCGGAATCTGCAAGGGCACGCCGGTCGCGCAGCACGACTTCGCGACCTACTCGCCGCAAGAGAAGCGCTGGCGGATCAACCTCGAATATCTGCAGTGCGGCGTGATCGGGGAGTACCGCCGAGGCAACCAGTGCCTGGATGTGGACTTCGTGGCCGAGGGCGCGCATTTTCGTCTCGTCAGAAAGACGTATGCTGCGTGTGGTTTCTAGCGCGCCGACCACAGGAACAGGCCGCTGCAAGTGCAGCGATCGCGAGCGCCAACCAATTCTGAACTGCTGCGCCGCGAGCCGGTCGCTCGTCGCTGATTACTTGAACAGCCGGCGTGAAAACGCGATCCAGGCCAACAGCGCCGCAAATGTCGGGGGCACCCAGTTCTGAATGGGAAACCCGAAGATCATGAAATACCCCGTCAGCAGGCTGCGCATCAGAGCCTCCTGCGCGCGATGCTACTGCCGGTGCCTGACGGGGGACTTACAGGGGGCGCTGAAGCAAACTAAGGCAGCCGGAGATCAAGAAGGCCGGTTGCTCGGCGCGGCGTCACTCCGTCGAGTCGAAATCCTCTTCGGTCGCGCTCAGCATTCCCGCCAGTGTCCGCAGGCCGAGGTCGAGCTGCTCCATCGGCGGCGCGGCAAGCGCAAGCCGCACCGCGTTGGGCGCGTGCCCCGGCGTGGCGGCGAAGGTCGTCGACGGCGTCAGCGCGATGTCGCGGCGTGCCGCGGCCGCAACCAGGGTCTGCGAGCGCCAATGCGGCGGCAGGGTCAGCCAGAGATGATAGGACTTCGGGTTGGTCTGGATCTCGAAATTGGCCAGATGCTTCGCCGCGATCTGCTGGCGGCGGCCGGCGTCGATTCGCTTCAGCCGTGACAGTTCGGCGGCGGTGCCGTCGGCCATCAGGCGCTGCCCCGCGGCGAAGGCGTAGCCCGACGCCGTCCAGCCGCCCGAGCGCACCGCGGCCATGATGCTCTCGCGCAGCCGCGGCGGCGAGACGATGAAGCCGAGCGCGAGACCGGGCGCGACCTTCTTCGACAGGCTGTCGAGCACGATGCAGCTGTCGGGCGCGAGCGCGGCCAGCGGCACCTCGTCGTCGAGGAATCCATAGACACCGTCCTCGATGACGACGAGGCCGAGCTTCTCGATCACGCGCAACAGCTCGGCGCGGCGCTCGGCCGGCATCGTGATGCTGAGCGGGTTCTGGATCGTCGGCTGGACGTAGATTGCGGACAGATGCGCCTCGCGGTGCGCCTTCTGCACCGCGTCCGGGCGCACGCCGTGCTCGTCCATCGCGAGCGGCACCAGCGTGATGCCGAGCCGCGCGGCAATGCCCTTCACGAACGGGTAGGTCAGCGCCTCGACGCCGCAGCGACCGCCGGGCGGCACGACGGCGGCAAGCGCCGCAGCGATGCATTGCCGGCCGTTGGCGGTGAACACGATCTGGTCGGGATTCGGCACCCAGCTCTTGCGCGCCAGGAATTCCGAGGAGATCGTCCGCGCCGCCCGCGTGCCGAAACTGGTCGCCGGCCGCAGCGCACCCTCGAGCACCTCGGGCCGCTCTAGCCCTTCCAGGCTCTTGGCGATCATCGTCGCCTGGTGCGGCAGCAGAGGATAGTTGAATTCGAGGTCGATGCGGGCGCCGCGCGGCTCGGTCGGAGCGGCGATGCCACGGCGCGCCTCGCCCGACACGAAGGTGCCGCGGCCGACTTCGCCGACCACCAGCCCGCGCCGCAACAGCTCGGTGTAGACCCGGCTCGCCGTCGAGACGGCGATGTTGCGGTCATAGGCGAAATGGCGCTGCGGCGGCAGGCGGTCGCCGGCCTTCAGCGCGCCGCTGGCGATCTCGGCGGCCACCGCATCCGCCAACTTCAGATACTCAAATCGCGACATTATTGCACCGAGAGCAATGTTTTACTTGCTCCGAGCAATGTACCGGATCATTTAAGGGGGAACAAGCCCATGATTGCACCGAGGAGCGCGCAAGCAATCCGAGGTCGTGACGGCGCAGGTGCTGAAACAGCATTTGTGTCAACGGTATAGCTTTGCCTTTTGGGCGTCGAAGGAGATGACAATGACGACGATATCCTCAGCCGCCGCAGCGCCCGTGCGGTCCAGTATGTTGGGCGGATTGCTCCGATTGCTCCGCGGGTGGGGCGATGCGCTCGCGACCTATTGGGTGCGCCGCGAGGCGATCAAGACGCTGCGCCAGCTCGATGACCGGACGCTGCGCGACATCGGAATCTCGCGCTGCCACATCGAGACCGCCGTCACCGGCGATCTCGACCTGGAGCTGGTGCGGATCCGCTAAGCTGCTCCGCGGCGGAGAAGCGCAAGCTGCTCGGCGGCACCATCGCGCCGTCGCACGGGCTTTGGCATGACCGTCGTGGCCGAGGGCGCCGAGTTGCCGGCCGAAGTGGACGTGCTCGGCAGCCTCGATTGCGACCTGGTGCAGGGCTCCGTTTTCTCGCCGCCGATCGCAGCCCGACCAAGCGCCGCTGGTGGCCGCCTCGATCGAGCGCGAGGCGTTCCGCACACAGCCAAACGTAATCGCCTCTAAAGCGCGATGAGATTTGGTTGAATCGTCATCGCGGATTCAAGCCTGAAAGAGTTCGTCCCTTGGGCCAGAGAGCGCATGCTTGCATCGGTCCGCAAAGGCCATGAGGTATTCGCCCATTTCCGCGCTCAATGCTTCGCTCGGCTCGATGTCTTGCATGCTCATGTTGAGAGCGTAGACCGGCAGGCCGTCCAGGACGATCGGTGTGGCGACAGCGAGCACGCCGGGCTGCCAGGAGACCGCACAATACCCGTAGCGCTTGACCGCGCGGATCGACTTCTGGACGTCGGCGTTCAGCGTCTTCGCAACGGCGGCGTTGCGTCGCTTGAATTGCCCTATCAGCCTGTCGCGGGCAGCGTCCGGAATCGCCGCCAGATAGGCACGCCCGAGCGAGGTCAGTTCCATCGGCACCTGTTGGCCTGCCACGATGCTGCGCAATGTCGGTCGCGGATTGTAGCGAATGGATTCCAGATAGACCATCATGGTGCGATCGCCGGATGCGAGACCGACATTCAGCCTGCGTCGCGTCGATTCAGCCCGCATCAACGGACCGAGCACCCTGAGCACCGGTGATCCCATGCGGAAGGCATGACCAAGGCTGAGAACGGCAGCGGCAAGCCGATAGTTTCGCTCGATAGGGACTTCGTCGAGCATGCCGAATTTAACCAGTGTCTTGGTCAGCCGACTCACCGTGGAGCGGGGGAGGCGGGTTCGTTCGGCGATTTCGCCATTGCCGAGCGTATCGACGCCGGGCCGGAACGCCCGCAAAATCTCGATGCCACGCTCCAGCGATCGGTTTCCGTTCGCGCCGCCGGCATATTGACGAGCCGAAGCCATACCGTCCCTCCTCGCCTAATTCCACTAAGTGGAAATCGGGGATGGCCCTTTCTATGACAGTTCAGTATTCAGGCAAGCAATAAAACAGCGCGAAGCACCTCGGGAGCACGAAACGCAATGTCTGACATTCCTGTTGTGTAACTTCCGGCTGCTCCGGTTCGTCGATGTCGACAGGATAGAGCCGGCTTGAAATCGATACATCGTTGGTTTCCCGCGCAGGAGTGCCGGGATGTACGGGCCGGCATCAGCCGGCGCCTTCGCAGTGATGCCTCCTCCGCCATGAAGATCCGCACGCAGCACCAAACCAGTCCAAGGCTTGCACATGACCTTTAAACTCATCGAGTTCTCAGTCGACGCAGGTGTCGCCAACATCGCCTTCAACAGGCCCGACCGCCGCAATGCCATGAGCGATGACATGCGCTCGGAATTCGTGGATGCGCTCCAGACGGTCACGAGCGACAACGCGATCCGGGCACTGGTGCTAACCGGACGTGGCAGCGCATTTTGCGCAGGCGGCGATATCAGTGGCATGAAGCGGCGCCTGGAAGCTCCGCACGGCGAGGTCGCGTTCAATGGTTGGAGCCGCCAGCAGGGCGTCCATCGTATCCAGTCCATGCTGCTCAACCTGCCCAAGCCGACCATCGCCGCCGTGAACGGCGCGGCTGCCGGTCTGGGCGCCGACACCGCGCTCGCATGCGACTTCCTGATCGGATCGGAGTATTCGAAGTTCACCTGGTCCTACATCAAGCGCGGGCTGATCCCCGACGGCGGCGGCTCCTATTTTCTGCCGCGCCGGGTCGGACTACCCAGAGCCAAGGAGCTTATTTTCACCGGGCGGGTGGTCGAAGCAGACGAGGCCCTCGCCCTCGGCATTCTCGATCGAAAGGTGGCTTCCGGCGAGCTTCTCAGCGCCGCGAAGGCCTGGGCGGTCGAACTCGCGAAGGGATCGCCGACGGCGCTGGCGCTGAGCAAGAAAATTCTCAACCAGTCTTTCGAGCGTTCGGCGCACGAGATTTTCGATCTCGGCAGCCAGGCGCAGGCCATCTGTTACACCAGCGCCGAGCATCGCGAAGCGGTGATGGCTTTCCTCGCAAAATCATCCGCGAAGGAGTGATGCCGTGAACGCCATCGCACGCCTCATCAGGCCGCGCAGCATTGCCGTTATCGGCGCCTCGGCCGATCCGGGCAAGACCTCGGGGCGGCCGGTGTCGTTCCTGCAAAAACACGGCTTTTCGGGCGGGATCTACCCTGTCAACCCGAAGGTGGACCGCATCGGTGGACTCACCTGTTATCGCGATGTCGAGGCACTCCCTGCTGTGCCCGACGTCGGGATCGTCCTCCTGGGCGCCGAGCGCGCGCATCTGGCCGTGCGGGAGCTCGCCAAAAGAGGCGCCGCCGCAGCAATCGTCCTTGCCAGCGGCTATGCCGAGACTGGCGAGGAGGGGGCTCTGCGTCAGAAAGAGCTCTTGCAAGCTGCTGGCCCGATGCGGGTTCTTGGCCCGAACACGATCGGACTCGTCAACTTGACCGACAACATTGTGCTGTCGGCTTCGGGCGCCCTGGCAATGGACCATTTCCCTGTGGGCTCGATCGGGCTCGTCTCGCAGAGCGGCGGAATCCTTGGCGCGCTGCTTTCTCGCGCCGCGGCGCGCGGAATTGGATTGTCGAAGCTGGTGTCCACCAGCAATGAAGCGGATCTCGAGCTTTCGGACTTCATAGAGTTTCTTGCCGCAGACGAAGCAACCAGGGTGATCGCCTTGTATGTCGAGGCGATCCGGCATCCTTCCCGTTTCCGCGAAGCTGTGCAAAAGGCGCGCGCGGCAGGCAAGCCGGTGGTGGCTTTCAAGATCGGCCGTTCCGAGGCCGGCGCCAAGGCGGCGGTGTCGCACACCGGCGCGCTGGCTGGCTCGGATCGCATGTACGATGCGCTGTTCAGGCAACTTGGCGTAATCCGGGCGAAGACATTCGAGGAGTTGCTCGATATTCCGGCCGCTCTAGCCGCGGGGCGGAAGCTCAGCGGAAAGCGCGTGGCGATCCTCACCTCCACGGGCGGAGCCGGAACAATCGTCTCCGACAGTCTCGGTGTCGCCGGTTTCGAGACGCCTGCGCCCGATGCGGCGACCGCCGCTCGGCTCGCATCGCTGCAATCAGGATCCCATGCCAATCTTGACCGCAATCCGGTCGACTTGACCTTGGCCGGCTTGCATCCTGATGTCCTGCGGGGTGCGATCAGCGCCTTGCTCGCCAGCCCTTCATATGATGCCCTCGTGGTTATCGCTGGGTCGTCCGCTGTGGGATCGCCGGCGCTGCTGGCGGATGCCGTCCACGACTGCTTGCCGGAGTCGGACAAGCCGGTCATTGCCTATGTCAGCCCGCACGCGCCGAACGTCGGCGCGGCTCTCACCGCACGCGGCGTGCCGGCCTATACGTCAGCCGAAAGCTGCGCCTCGGCGTTTTCCGGATTGCTGCTGGCGGCCCGGTCGACGCCGGCTGAATTTGCGTCATCGCCCGAACGCCAGGTCCACATCAGCGATCTTTCCCAGGGCTCACTCGACGAGGCCGAGGCCAAGGCGCTATTCGCACGCTTCGGCATCCCCGCGGTAAATGAGCGGATCGTCGAGACATCGAACGAGGCGCAATCTGCGGCGCGCGAACTCGGTGGAAAGGTGGTACTGAAAATTCTCTCCAGCGAAATCACGCACAAGAGCGATGTCGGTGGTGTCGCCGTCAATCTGACACCCGACACGATCGGTTCCCGTCTGAACGCCATGGCAGACGACGTGAAAGCGGCAACGGGCCAGCGACCGCGCCGCTTCCTGGTACAGGAGATGGTTACGGGAGGCGCCGAACTGATCCTTGGTATGCATCGCGATGCGTTGGGCACGGCAATTCTGCTCGGCATGGGCGGTGTCACGGCAGAACTCTTCAAGGACACGACCATGCGGCTTTTGCCGCCGCAGGGCGGATTGAGCCGGGACGAGGCGCTCTCGATGGTGCATGACCTCATCACTTGGCCGCTGCTCGACGGATTTCGGGGCCGTCCAAAGGCGGATATCGACGCACTTGTATCGACTATCGTGGCTTTTTCGCTGATGGCGGCACAACTCGGCGAGCGCCTGATCGAGGCCGAAGTCAACCCCGTGTTCATCTTAGCGGCGGGCCAAGGCGTGCGAGCCGCGGATGGCGTCGTGGTGCTTGGACCCGTTGGCGGCTGAGCAAGTCCGCTGCGCGATGAAAAGCACCGGCAATTACGTCGGTGACCTAAAAATCAAAAATGGAGGATACGCATGTCGACGCTGGCCCATGCTGCGTCCGAAACTGCGGGGGCGAGCACAAGGAAGCTCCTGACCGTGCTGATCGGCATCGCGATCATGATGGCTATCGTCATGGCGCCGTCCCCGGCCGGTCTCTCGCTGGCGGGACAACGCGTCATCGCCGTGATGGCCTTCGTCGTGCTGATGTGGATCACCGAGGCGATCCCCTACGGGGTCAGCGCGGTCGCGCTGGTCTTCCTGCTGATCCTGGCGCTCGGCTTTTCGCCCGCGGCAGGTGACGCGGGCAGCATCCTTGGAACGGCGAAGGCCGTTCCGCTCGCGCTCAGCGGCTTCTCGAACAGCGGCTGGCTATTCGTCGCAGCGGGTCTCGCCATGGCGGCGGCGATTACCGGCACCGGGCTCGAAAAGCGGGTCGCCTATCTGATCCTCGAACTGGTGGGCGCAAGCACCCGTGCGATCATGCTGGGCATCATTCTGACGGCGTTTGCGCTCACCTTCTTCATTCCCTCGGTGATCGCACGTGCGGCAACGCTCGTTCCGATCGTGATCGGGCTGATCGAGGCGTTTGGCGTTCCACGCAACAGTCAGATTGGAAAGGCCATGCTCCTCATGGCAGGTATCCTGCCGTCGGTGACCGGTGTGGGCGTCCTCACCGGAGCCGCGCCCAATCCGGTGATGGTCAATTTCCTGACCGGGGCTGGTCAGCCTCAGGTCGGTTATCTCGACTGGCTGATCTACCTCTTTCCTTACACGCTCGTTTTTTCGGTTGGTCTCTACTTTCTGACGACCAGGCTCTTCAAGTTTGAGTTTGCCGAATTGCCCGGAGGCCGGGACTACATTACCGCGCGAATCGCGGAGTTGGGACCGATGTCGACGGCAGAGAAGCGGGCTTCGTTCATCATGGTGCTGACAATCCTGCTTTGGGCTACAGACAAGGTTCACCACGTCGAGGCGTCCGCCATATCGGTGCTCTGCGTCCTCTTGCTCGTGCTGCCCGGTGTCGGCGTGACCACCTGCAACGACCTTTACAAGCGGATCGACTGGAATTCGATCCTGCTGTTCGGTGCGGGAATTTCGATGGCGGATATGTTCACCAGGACGGGCGGTGCGGCATGGTTGTCCAAGGTGGCGTTCGTCGAATCCGGGATGGGACGCCTCTCGGTCACGGTGCTGGCGTTGACGATCTTCGTGGTCGTTTTCTTCGTACGCTTCTGCTTCACCAGCATCACGTCTTGTCTGACCGCCATCACGCCGGCGATCATCGGCTTCCTCGTCTCGCTGCACAATCAGGATTTGCCGATAGTCGGAATCGTTCTCGGTGTCGCGCTCATTGCCCAATGTCTTTCCATCATCCCGGTGACGTCGGCTCCAGCCATGATCGCCTACGGTGCCGGCGGCTTCACGACACGCGACATGATGAAGCTTGGTTTGCCGCTCGCGGCGATCATGTACGGTATCATGATACTGTTCATGTTCACCTATTGGCCGCTCGTCGGTCTGTGGAGATGAATGAAGCGCGGACCGGCGAAATTTCCGAATATTGGAAGAATGTCCCTGATTTGCCCGGCGTTTCAAGTTGCCTGGTCGAACGGCGGCAGCGGCCCGCTACTTTGCATGGGGTTGTTTTCGATATTTTGGCGGAGCCGCCTGCGGCGGCCCCCTAACGCAGCCGGCTAGTGCCGGACCACCAGCACCGAGCATTTGGCGTAGCGCACCACGTGTCCGGCATTCGAGCCGAGGAAGTAGGTGCGCATCGCCGGGCGGTGCGAGGTCATCACGATCAGGTCGGCCTTCATGGTCGCGGCCTCCTCGAGGATCTCGTGATAGATGCCGCCCTGGCGGACCACGCCCGAGATGCGCCCGGGTGCGATGCCGGATTCGCGCGCCACGATCGCAAGCGCTTCTTCCGATGTTTCACGCTGCTGGCTGTCGAAATCCGCCGGAACGTATTCGGCGAGCATCACCGGCGTCATCGGCAGCACGTTGAGCAGGCGCACCGCGCCGTTCCAGGTTTGCGACAGCGTCGCTGCGGTTGCGATCGCAGGCTTCGCCAGATCGGTATCGGCGAGGTCGATCGGCACGAGAATGGACTTGTACATCAGCGCCTCCTGTCCGCGATTGGTCTGGAGCCGTTTGGTCCCGGTGCCAGGACGCGCGCCTTCTTTTTCTTCGGTAGCTCGTGGTCGACGCGAACCGGTCCCCCTGTCGCGCGATCGTCAATATAGCATGGCGGAGCGGCGGTGTCCGCCCGCGTCAGCCGCGCGAGGCCTGCTTCAACAGTTTAGGGCTGACGAACAGGACGAGCTTGCCGCGCCGGAAGGAGACGTCGTTCCAGTCGTCGGTCGCGAAGTCGAAGACGGCGAGACCCGAGGTCGGCAGGTTGTCGGCGAGCGCGCGCTTCGCCGCCTCGTCGCCGCTGCCGGTCAGCGTCAGCGCCAGCTCATGCATGCCGGGATTATGGCCGATCAGCATCAGCCGCTTCGGATCGGTAACCGAGGCCATCCGGATCGCGGTGAGCAGCTGCGCCGGATCGGCGCCGTAGAGTTCCGGCACGACGTCGACTTTCGGCGCAGATCCGGCGCCCTTCAGCGCCTCGCGCACGATCTCCCAGGTCTGCGTGGTGCGGACCGCCGGCGACACCAGCGCCAGATTGGGCAAAGGCGGGTGGCGCGCGATCCAGCCGCCGATCTCCGCCGCATCGCGGTGGCCGCGCTCGTCGAGACGGCGATCCTGGTCGTGCCCCGAGGGCGCGTCGTGTTCGGTCTTGGCGTGACGCAGCAGCAGCAAACGGCGCATGAACTTCCATCTCGATTCGGTCTGGTCGAATTAATTCTACAGGCTCATGCCCTGGACAAGGTGACAAGCGCCGTTGCGGTTCGTAAGAAACGACATGAGCGAGACTTCCACAAGTGCGGCAGACGGCCCCGACGCGGCGTCCTCGCCGTTCCGCGACCGCCTGGCGTTCGACCTCGACGTCGACATCTGCGTGGTCGGGGCGGGGCTGGCCGGCCTGACCGTGGCCCGCGAGGCGGCGCGGCTCGGGGCCAGTGTCGCCGTGCTCGAAGGGCGCCAGGTCGGCTGGAACGCTTCCGGCCATCATCTCGGCACCGTGGTGCCGGGCTTCGGCCTGCCGATCGCAGATGTGATCGAGCGCGTCGGCCTCGATGATGCCCGCGAATTGTGGGCGCTGTCGAAGGAGGGCGCCGACTATGTTCGCGCCACGGCCACCGAGGATTTGATCCCGGGCATCAGCCCAAGCGACGGCGCGCTGGAAGTCTCCAATGTCGATGTCGGCGAGGCGCTGATCAGCCGCTTGCAGACGCTGGGCGAGGAATTTGCGACCGAAGTCGAGGGCTGGCAGGTGGACCGCGTGCGCAGCGTGCTCAGGACCGGCCGCTATTTCCACGGCATCTACTATCCGAAGGCGTTGCAGATCGACGGCCGCAAATATGTCCACGGTCTCGCCGCGCTGGCTGTGCGGGCGGGGGTGCGGATCTTCGAGGAGACGCCGGTCGTCAGCATCGATTTTTCCGGCATCCGCAAGCGCATCGTGACGCCGACGGCGCGCTTGCGTGCCAACCACATTGTCCTCGCCGGCAATATCCATCTCGGTGCGCCGCTGAAGCGCCTGTCCGATACGCTGCTGCCGGTGTGGCGTTACGCGGCGTTGACCGAACCGCTCGGGGAACGGCTGGCCGAGGCGATCGCCTTTTCCGGCTCGGTCGTCGACAGCGACGGCATCGATCATTTCCGCGTCGTCGATGGCGATCGCCTGTTGTGGGCCAGTCCCGAAACGACCTGGGATGCGCGGCCGAAGCGATTCGGTGCGGCGGTGCAGCGCCGCATCGCCACGGTGTTTCCGCAACTTGGCAAGCCCGCGATCGCAGACACGTTCGGCGGCGCGGTCGGCGTCACCGTGCATGGCATGCCGCAGATCGGCCAGTTGCGCAGGGGCCTGTGGGTGGCGAGCGGCTTCGGCCGGCAGGGGCTCAACACCTCGGCGCTCGCGGGCCAGTTGATCGCGCGCAGCATCCTTTGGGGCGACGACCGCTGGCGGTTGTTTTCGCCGTTCGAGCTGGTCTGGGCCGGCGGCACCACCGGCCGCGTCGCCGGTCATTTCGTCGGCCTGTGGGCGCGGGGCGCAGCATCCGCGGCCGGCGTGCTGGCGCGCTACCGCGAGGGAGCACGTGCGCGGGAGCAGGCCCGCGAGGCACGGCTCGCCGAGGCCAATCTCAAGGCGGGAACCCGGGGGCCGGCACCCCGCCGTCCGCCGGGGGCCGTGGTACGGCCGGTGCCGCCGCCCGCGCCACCCCGGCAGATCGAGGATGGCGAGGAGCGGTATCCTCACGCCTCGCAAGAAAGTGAGCGGATCTCCGACGGGCGGATGTAACGTCCTGCAGCGGGGTTCGTATCTGTTGGCGAGCCTGTTCGGCCTGCTTTGGCCCCCGCATCGGAGATGATTGATGATCGATCGCCGCATCCTGCTTGCTTCCGTCGCCAGCCTGCTGAGCTTCGCTGCGTTCCGCTGGCTGCGCGCCTCGCCGGCGCAGGCCGCCGAGAAATTCGAGATCGAGAAGACCGACGCCGAATGGAAGGCGCAGCTGACGCCGCAGCAATACGAGATCCTGCGCAACCAGGGCACCGAGCGGCCGGGATCGAGCCCGCTGCTCAAGGAGCACCGCAAGGGCACCTTCGCCTGCGCCGGCTGCGACCTGCCGCTGTTCTCGTCCGAGACCAAGTATGAGAGCGGCACCGGCTGGCCGAGCTTCTGGAAGCCGCTGGACAACGCGGTCGGCACCACGTCGGACCGCACCTTCGGGATGCTGCGCACCGAGGTGCATTGCCGCCGCTGCGGCGGCCATCTCGGCCATGTCTTCGACGACGGCCCGAAGCCGACCGGGCTGCGCTACTGCATGGACGGCTTTGCGCTGGTGTTCCACCCGGCGGCGCCGTCGGCGACCTAATAGCGTTTTCAAGCGAAGTGGGTACCGGTTCGCGTCAAGAAAACGCGGCAAAACAAAAGCGGGAGCGTGCTCAGAACTGCGCTCCCTCCCGGCAATTGTTGCCTGCCCGGCAATTGTGCCCCGGTTAAACGGCCGGGGCTTTTTTTTCAAGCGCATGATTTTGTTACGATTCGTTTCCTGGCACGACCTTTGCGACATGCTCCGCCGATGCGGCCATCTGCTGATTGCCAGCCGCCGGGAATCGAATTGGAGAACATGTCATGGGTATCTTCGGCGCACTTACGACGGCGGTCGGTGGCTTGCGCGCAGGGTCGTACGCGCTTGAGAACATCTCCGGCAACATCGCCAACTCGCAGACCACGGCCTTCAAGCGCATCGATACCTCCTTCCTCGACCTCGTCCCGCAGACCGCGCTGACCGCGCAGCTCGCCGGCGGCGTCACCGCGCAGTCGCGCTCGACCAACTCGGTGCAGGGCGACGTGCAGTCGGCGTCGGTCGCGACCTTCATGGCGATCAACGGCAACGGTTTCTTCGCGGTGCAGAAGCCCGGCGGCTTCACCGACGGCTCGCCGGTGTTCGACGGCGTCGACCGCTACACCCGCCGCGGCGATTTCCAGCTCAACAAGGACGGTTATCTCGTCAACGGCGCCGGCTATTATCTCGAGGGCGTGCCGATCGACCCGACCACAGGCAACCCCTCTGGCTCCTCGCCGCAAACGTTGCGCTTCAAGAACGACTTCCTGCCGGCGCAGCAGACCACCAAGATCGACTATCGCGCCAACCTTGCGTCCTACCCCCTGACCACCGCGCACGACACCTCGGTTCCGGGCTCCGAGCTGATCCGGCCGGGCGCGTTCAGCGCCGGACATAACCCGCTGGTGCTGGGCACGCCGGCCGCGCCGTACACCGATTCCTCTGTCACCGGCACTGCGCAGAACAACAAGGCGACGCCGTCGGTGGCCAACACCGCCGCGACCCTGCTTTCGGGCGCTGCCGGCAGCGACTCGATCAACGCCAGCTTCAGCGCCGGCTCGGCCGGTCCGCCCGTCGTGCCCGCCGATACGATCACGGTGAACGGCACCGTCATCACCTTCGTGGCTTCGGGCGCGACCGGCAACCAGCTCAACGTCACCGACAGCATCGGAACGCTGCTCGCCAAGATCGACGCGATCACCGGTACCGCAACGCCATCGACGATCAGCGGCGGCAAGATCACGCTGCACTCCGGCACCGCAGCGGATCTCAACGTGACGAGCTCGAACTCGACCGCCCTCGCGGCGCTCGGCTTCACCGGCTCGGCGGTCGCGACCCGCGGCGGCGGCGGCACCGTGGGCACCGGCCAGGTCGTCGGCAACGACAACTCGACCTTCCTGAACGAATCCGTCTCGGGCGGCGCCGTTACGGCCTATGACGTGTCGGGTGCGCCGGTGAACCTGCAATTCCGCTGGGCCAAGTCCGACAGCTCCTCGCTGGGCGCCGGGCATACCGACAGCTGGAACCTGTTCTACCAGGTCAATCCGAACGCGACCGGCACACAGGTCTCCTGGCAGAACGCCAACGTCAATTTTACCTTCGCGGCGAACGGCCAGATGTCGCCGGCGATCTCCTCGGTGACGCTCAACAACGCCGTCGTCAACGGCGTGTCGCTCGGCAACCCCGTGATCAATTTCGGCTCCGGCGGCGTGACCCAGTTCGCGGACGCCAACGGCAACGTCCAGGTCAACCAGATCCAGCAGGACGGCTTCCCGGCTGGCCAGCTGCAGTCGGTCAGCGTCTCGACCAACGGCCGTATCGTCGGCAACTACACCAACGGCCGCAACATCGACCTCGCCGAAATCTCGGTGGCGACCTTCAACGGCACCAACTTCCTCAAGCGCATCGACGGCGGCGCGTTCGAGGCGACCGACGAATCCGGTGGCGCGCTGTTCGGCAAGGGCGGCAGCACCATTGTCGGCTCCTCGCTCGAAAGCTCGAACACCGACATTGCCGACGAGTTCACCAAGCTGATCGTGACCCAGCAGGCCTATTCGGCCAATACCAAGGTGATCACGACGACCAACTCGATGGTGCAGGATCTCCTGAACGTGGTGCGCTGATCGCATCGACGATGCACGTGTGAAGCAGTAAAGGCGAGTACACAGCATGGGTTTGAGCCAAGCCCTTTCCACCGCGATGTCGGGCCTGCGCGCCACGCAGGCCTCGCTCTCGCTCGTGTCGTCGAACGTCGCCAACGCGGAGACGCCCGGCTACGTCAGGAAGACGCTGAACCAGGATACCGGCACCACCGGCCAGTTCGGATCGAGCGTCCTCATCACCGGCGTCAACCGCCAGCTCGACGAATTCCTGCAGACCCAGCTTCGCACCGAGACGTCGGGCGCGTCCTACGCCGATGTCCGCTCGAGCTTCCTTGCTAATCTGCAGGGCGTCTACGGCAATCCCGACTCCACCGGCACGATCGAGGATGCCTACAACAAGTTCCTGACCGCGTTGCAGGGGCTGTCGACCAGCCCGGACTCGCAGTCGGCCCGCATCGGCGTCGTCAATGCCGCGCAATCGATGGCGCAGCAGCTCAACGCGACCTCGCAGGGAATCCAGACGTTGCGCGCCAACGCCGAGGCCGGCATCAGCGACTCCGTCGGCACCGCCAACAATGCCATGCAGCAGATCGCGCGCCTCAATGTGCAGCTCGCGGCCAATGCCGGCACGACCGACGCCTCGACCGCGGCATTGCTCGATCAGCGCGATCGTTACGTCACCCAGCTTTCGCAGCTGATGGACATCCGCACCGTCACCAACAGCCAGAACCAGGTGACCGTGTTCACCAATTCCGGCGTCCAGCTGGTCGGCACCGAAGCCGCGACGCTCAGCTTCAACGCCCAGGGCACGATGACGCCCAACACGCAGTACAACTCCGACCCAACCAAGAGCACCGTCGGCACCATCACCATCACGTTCCCGCATGGCGGCACCTATGACATGGTGTCGACCAACTCGATCCGATCAGGCAAGATCGCCGCCTATCTTGAGCTGCGCGACAACACGCTGGCGCAGGCCCAGACGCAGATCGACCAGTTCGCCGCCGCGATGTCGAGCGCGCTGTCGGACAAGACGACCGCGGGCACGGCGGCGACGGCGGGGGCGCAGTCCGGATTCGACCTCGATCTCTCGGGGCTGCAGAGCGGCAACACCATCCACGTCTCCTACAAGGACAACACCACCGGCCTCACGCACAACCTGTCGATCGTCCGCGTCGACGATCCGAGCGTGCTGCCGCTCAGCAACACCGCAACCGTCGATCCGAACGACGAGGTGCTGGGCGTGGATTTTTCCGGCGGCATGAGTTCGGTGCTGTCGCAGCTCAACGGTGCGCTCGGCGGAGCCGGCCTGCAGTTCTCCAATCCGTCCGGGTCGACACTGCGCGTGCTCGACGACGGCGCCGCCAACAAGGCCGACGTGACCGCGGCCTCGGTCACGTCAACCGTCTCGTCGCTGACGTCGGGCGATCCGCAGCTTCCGCTGTTCACCGACAATGGCGGGCTCTACACCGGCGCGATCACCGCGAACGGCTCGCAGTCGACCGGCCTTGCCGCGCGCATCAGCGTCAACACCGCGCTGGTCGGCGATCCCTCGCGCATGGTCGTGTACTCGACCAATCCGCAGACGCCGGCCGGAGATACCACGCGCGCCAACCTCATTCTGAACCAGCTGTCGAACGCGTCGTACAGCTATTCGCCGAAGACCGGCCTCGGCACGTCGGGCGCGCCGTTCACCGGCACGCTGTTGAACTTTGCCAAGCAGTTCATCAGTCAGCAGGGTGAATCGGCGACGGCGGCCAAGCAACTGGCCGATGGTCAGGACGTCGTGTTGAATACACTGCAAACCAAGATGGACTCGACCTCCGGCGTCAACATGGACGAGGAGATGGCGCATCTGCTCTCGCTCCAGAACGCCTATTCGGCCAATGCGCGCGTGATGTCGTCGATCAAGCAGATGTACGACGCGCTGCTGCAGCTCACGTGAGGGTAACATGTCGATCGACGGCGTAAGCGGCAGAACTTCCTATATCGGCACCACGATCCTCAACCTGCGCAGTCAGCTCAATGACCTGACGACGCAGCTTGCGACGGGCAAGGTGTCGACGACCTATGCGGGGCAGGGGCTCGATCGCGGCTTCGCACTCAGCCTGCGTGCGCAGATCAGCGGCATCAATGCGTTCTCCGACACCGCCACCAATCTCAACACCCGCCTGAACGTCGCCAACCTCAGCCTGCAAGGTCTGTCCGACGTCGGCACCCAGGTGAAGAACGCCTCGACGACCGCTACGTTGACGCTCAACGACAGCGGCCAGACCTCGGGCCAGATCACGGCGCAGGCCGCGTTCGCCAACGCGGTTGCGATGCTGAATAGCCAGTCGGGCGACCGCTACTTGTTCTCCGGCCGTGCCATGGATACGCCGGCCACGGTGTCGGCCGACACGATGCTGAAGGGCACGGCAACCCAGGCCGGCCTCACCCAGCTCATCAACGAGCGCAAGCAGGCCGATCAGGGCGCCAGCATGATGGGACGCCTGAGCGTCTCGTCGCCGCCGGCGACCACCACGGTGACGAGCGTTGCCGAGGACGGCTCGCCGTTCGGCCTGAAGCTGCTGTCGGTGCAGTCGTCATTGACCGGCGCCACCGTGACGCAGCCGACCGGCACCCCGAAGTCGGAATCGGTCGATCTCGGCGCCGTCAATCCGAAGGATGGCGACAAGATCAAGTTCAACTTCACGCTGCCCGACGGCACCACCGAGGCGATCGAGCTCACGGCGACGACCACCAACCCGCCGCCGGCCGGTTCGTTCCTGATCGGCGCCGACACCACGGCGACGACGGCCAATCTGCAGTCGACGCTGACGTCGTCGATCAAGACCTTGAGCGACACGTCGCTGGTCGCAGCCTCCGCGGTCGCGGCGTCGAACAACTTCTTCAATCCGGTCGCGACCGTCTCGGGCGCCGCCGTCAACAACCACAACACGCCGCCGGCGCCGATCTCAGGTGCCACGGCGCTGTCGGGGGCAGCCGGCACCGACTCGCTGTCGACGAGCTTCGCATCCGGTGACACCATCACGGTGAACGGGACCCCGATCACGTTCGTTGCCTCGGGTGCCACCGGCAACCAGATCAATGTCACCGACAGCGTGCAGACGCTGATGGTGAAGATCGACCAGATCAGCGGCACCAAGAACCCGTCGACCATCAGCAATGGCGTCATCACCCTGCATGGCGCCGACGGCGCGAGCCTCTCGATCTCGAGCTCCAACACGGCGGCGCTCGGCGCGCTCGGCATCGCCAACAACACGACTGCGAGCCCGGCACCACTCAGGGTCGGGGGACCGCCGTTCAACACGGCGACCAGCCTGGTCGCGGGCACCCCCGCCAACACCGTGTACTGGTACACAGGCGAAAACGGCCCGGGATCGGCGCGCGGCACCGCAGTCGCGCAGGTCGATCAGTCGATCACCGTGCAATATGGCGCGCGCGCCAACGAGCAGGCGTTCCGTTACTTGCTGCAGAACGTCGCGGTGTATGCGGCGGTCACCACCAACGCCAGCAATCCGAATGCGAGCGGGCAGGTGACCGCGTTGGCGCAGCGCGTCGGCGCGAACCTCGCGCCGCAGAACGGCCAGCAGCAGATCCAGGACGTGCAGGCCGAGTTCGCCGGCGCGCAGACGGCGACCAAGGCGGCCACCGATCGCCAGACCCAGCTCAAGAGCATGGCGGAAACGATGCTCGACTCGGTCGAGGGCGTCAATCAGGACGAGGTCGCAACCAAGATCCTGGCGCTGCAGACCAGTCTGCAGGCGTCGTATCAGACCACGTCGATGCTCTATCAGACCACGCTGCTGAAATATCTGCCGATCGGCTAATTGTCCGCCACCCATCTCCAGCCAGCAAAAAGGCCTCCTCGCGGAGGCCTTTTTCGTTCAGGCGAAGGCCAGAGCGTTTTCAAGCGAAGTGGACGCCGGTTCGCGTGAAGACAACGCGTCAAAACGAGGAGCTCTACGCGCTCTTACGGGTATCGTCCTGACTGCTCTTCTGCTCGCCGCGCGCGCTCTCAAGCAGCTTCTCCTCATGCGCGATCAGCTTCTTGGATTCCTTCAACGCGTGATACAGGTCGCCATTGAGGATGAAGTTGTTGACGCTTTCAATGAAGGGCCAGGCGCTCGGCATCGCGGTGATGATGTCGCGCACCAGGCTGAAATAAGTCGGGTGGTGCGCCATCGGATCCGGCGACAGATACATCAGCTGCACGGCGAGATAGATCAGCTTCGCCGGCGTGTCCGCGGTCTCCGGCGTCAGGATATCCTTCTCGCGCAAGATCGGGATGCGGTCGCCGTCGATCAAGAGGCGGGCACGCTGATCGGTGTTGGTGATCACGCAACTGCCGACGATGATGCGCTCGTTCGGTTTGAGTTCGACCTTCAGGGCCATGACCGTTCTCCTTTGCCGGGCAGTCGCGTGATGTCGTCGCTAGCGGAACGAAGTTGTGCTCGGCACTGCTTAGCAGCCGCCGTCGCGGCCCGGGGCCGATACGACAGCGATCCTTTCCCATGATGGTTAACGCTTGGTGAATGACGAGCCGGCGCAGGCGCCGGCATTCGGCCGGATTAGGCAATCGTCTCAGTAGTTTTCGCGGCGAACTTCGCGCAGCGGCGACAATTTTATTCTTCGGCATTTGAATCAAATGCCGTTCTGGAGATTTCTATTTCCTTCGCGGGCGCGAACGCAGGATGGGCCATCCGCGCGGTCAGAAAGGACTGGCGCGGTTTTGTCCTCAGTTTCACACCAGAAAGGTATGAAAATGTCCGGTATCATTCTCTCCTCCTCCGTTCGCCAGAACCTCCTCTCCCTCCAGTCCACCGCCGATCTGCTCTCCACCACGCAGAACCGCCTTGCCACCGGCAAGAAGGTCAACACGGCGCTCGACAACCCGACCAACTTCTTCACCGCCCAGTCGCTCGACAACCGCGCCAGCGACATCAACAACCTGCTCGACGGCATCGGCAACGGTGTGCAGGTGCTGCAGGCTGCCAACACCGGCATCACCTCGCTGCAGAAGCTGGTCGATACCGCGAAGTCGATTGCCAACCAGGTGCTGCAGAGCCCGACGGGCTACACCACCAGGTCGTCGGTCACCTCGAACGCGGCGCTCGGCGGCACGTCCGCCAACCTCGTTGACGGCACCACGATCAAGAGCGGCGACGTGCTGGCGATCGCGGCCTCGGCCGGTCAGCCCGCCTTCTCCTTCACCTTCGGGGCCAGCTCGTCGCTGGCGCAGCTGAACACGGCGCTGTCGGCCAGCAACCTGACGGCGAGCCTCGACAGCTCCAACAAGCTCGTCATCACCACGACCAATGACGCGGCGTCCTCGACGATCGGTGCGACGACCTTCACCAACACCGGCGGCGGCACCGCGACGTTCAGCGCAGCCGGCACGGCTCCGGTTGCCGACACGGCGTCGCAGTCGGCGCGTGCGGCCCTGGTGCAGCAGTACAACAACACCATCTCGCAGATCACGACCACGGCGCAGGATTCATCGTTCAACGGCATCAACCTGTTGAGCGGCGACAGCCTGAAGCTGACCTTCAACGAGACCGGCAAGTCCACGCTCAGCATCACCGGCGTCAAGTTCGATGCCGCAGGCCTCGGCCTGAAATCGCTGACCGCGGGCACCGACTTCCTCGACAACAACTCGGCGAACAATGTCATCGCCTCGCTGAGCACGGCGAGCTCCTCGCTGCGCAGCGAAGCCTCGACGCTGGGTTCGAATCTCTCGATCGTGCAGATCCGTCAGGACTTCTCGAAGAACCTGATCAACGTGCTGCAGACCGGTTCGTCGAACCTGACGCTGGCCGATACCAACGAGGAAGCGGCCAACAGCCAGGCGCTGTCGACCCGCCAGTCGATCGCGGTCTCGGCGCTCGCGCTCGCCAACCAGAGCCAGCAGAGCGTGCTGCAGCTGCTGCGCTAAGCGCGCCAAACCTTGGATTCAGGAACGGCGGGGGCAACCCCGCCGTTTCTCGTTTGTCTCCGGGATATTACGGTATCTGTCCATGCCGTAAGAACGGCGCATTTCGTAACGTCCGCTAACCATATTTAAAGGCGCCGGATGCATAGATATCGAGCGCTAGAATTGCGTCTCCGCGGCTCGAGAAATCCGCATCCCATCGAGGTCATTAATGTCGAATGCAGCCCAGGCCTACGCTCGTACCTCAACGACGACGGCGTCCCCCCGTGAAATCGAAGCGCAGGCGCTCTTGAAGGCCGCGCGGCAGCTGCAGGAAGTCCAGGCGAACTGGAACGGCCTCGACAAGGCGCTCGATCATGCATTGCTGTTCAATCGCCGGTTGTGGTCGATCTTCCTCAGCGCGGCAGAGGGCGACGACAATCCGCAGCCGCTCGAGGTGCGTCAGAACATTGCCAACATCAGCGTGTTCGTGATGAAGCAGACCATCGACATCCAGATGAATCCGGACCCGGCGAAGCTGAAGTCGCTGATCGACATCAACTGCAACATCGCCGCCGGCCTCTCGGGTCGCGGCTGATCGGGTTCGCAACGGAGCTCTCGGCATGGCCGATGTGTTGAGCATCCTGTCCGCCAACTACAAGGCTGCCGGCCTCACGGTGCCGTCGAAGACGCCCTATGTGGCGGTCGATCCGAACCTCTATCAGGGCAGCTGGAGCGGCAAGTACGCCAACAACAAGTCGTTCAACATCTCGGTGTCGAACGTCGAGGGCTTCCGCGCCAAGGTCCACTATCAGAGCGACGGCACCAACAAATATCAGGACGTGCTGATCAAGGACAGCGCGTTCCGGATCGGCGATACCAAGTTCTCGCTGGTGCAGCAGGGGACCGCGCTGATCGCCAATGTCGTCACCGATCCGGCCACCGGATCGACCTATCTCGACAAGGCCTACGCCACCCAGAAGTGAGGGATCGTTCGCTGGCGTCTAGGCGCGGCGGTCGGTTGCGCGCGCCCGCGTCGGCGCGTCCTTGCTGAGATCGAGCGCGTGGAAATAGGCGCGGCGGCGCAATACGGCTTCTTCGGGAAACTGCCTCACCACCAGGTTGGTGCGATTGTCGACCACCTGGTAGACCACGGCGCGTGCGTCGCGATCGATGATGACCTGGTCGGTGACCGATGGCGCCTGATTTGAAATGGACGCATTGACGGCGTTCGGGTCGATCGTGACGCGCACGCTCGGCTCCGGAGCGGTGACGCTCTGGCTCGCGGGCAATTCGGTCTTCACCGCCTTCTGCGCCGTATCGCTCACCGGAGTGATCATCGGCGCTGCAACCGGTGCCCCCACCGGCTTGATGTTGAAATCTGTACTCATGGCAGCCTCGTAGTGCACAGGCACTAGTTTGCTTGAGTCAAATCCCAACCCCTCACGATCCGCAACTCTACGGGGAACCTCTCAATAGGGTGTTAGGGAACACGCTGAATGCCGCGCTGCCGGAAGCGTGTCGAATTGAGCTAAATTGTCGGCTTGTGCGCGTCAGAGCGTGCGGCTGACGGCGATCGGCGTCATGTTGCGCGGACCTGGCGCGGCGCGCTGTCCGTTCGCGGTGTAGGTGTTCGGGATGTTGCGGCGCTGCACCTCGGCGTTGACGCCGCGCACGATGCCTTCGGAGACGGCATGCGCGGTCGCGAGCACCGTCAAATTGACTTGCAGCATCGCGCGGAACGTCTCGTGATGACGCCGCAGCGTCGCCAGCAGTTCGGGGTCGGTCTGCGACAGCATCTTCTGCATCGACTTCAGATGCTCGACCGCGAGCATGTAGCGCCGCGACAGCTCCGACTTCTGCGCCTCGAGCTGCATGCCCTCGCGGATCTTTCCGGCGCGGACGAACTCGGTCTCCTGCTCGACGACGACGAGCAGCGCGCTCATCACCTCGGTCAGCTCGTTGGCAAGACGCGCGACGTCGGGAGGCGTCGACGTCGCACCCCGCGCGGCGGGGGCGGCTGACCGGTGCTGTGGACGCTGGTTCATCGCGCTGCTCCTTAGCTCTTGTTCGCCTGCTGCAGGATCAGCGAGCGGAACACTTCGTTGGAAATGCCGACGCCGCCGGACTTGGCGAAATTCTTCGAATACTCGTCGGTCAGCATCGAGCGCCACGGCCCGGTGCCGACCGTGTCGCCGTAGGGGCCTTCGCCCTTCAGGCCGGTCGTCATCTGCGAGAACATCGTGTTGAGGAACATCGATTCGAAATCGGTCGCGGTCGCCTTCGCCTTGGTGACCTGCTGCGGCGTGACCTTCTTCATCGCGTCCTGCAGCACCGGATCGGGGCGGCCGTTGAACATCGGCATCAGCGCCTTGTTCGGCATGCTGCCGGTGGTGCTGTTGATCAGGCTCGCCATCACATCACCTCGATGTCGGCTTCGATCGCGCCGGCGGCCTTGATCGCCTGCAGGATGCTGATGAGGTCGCGCGGTCCGATGCCGAGGCCGTTGAGGCCGTCGACGAGCTGTTGCAGCGAGACGCCGTTTCTGACGAGCGCAAATTTCTTGCCGTCCTCGCTGACGCCGACGCTGGTGCGCGGTGTCACGACCGTTCGGCCGCGCGACAGCGGATTGGGCTGGCTGACCTGCGGGGCTTCCGAGATCGTCACGGTGAGGTTGCCCTGGGCCACCGCGACGGTCGCGACGCGAACGTCGCGGCCCATCACGATGATCCCGGAGCGCTCGTCGATCACGATCCTCGCCACGAGATCGGGGTCGACCTGCAACTGTTCGATCTCGGTCAGGAAGGCGACGACGTTGCCCTTGAACTCCGGCGGGATCGAGAGCTGCACCGTGGACGGATCGAGCGGCTCGGCGGTTTTGACGCCGAGATAGTCGTTGACCGCGGCGGCGATCCGCTTGGCGGTGGTGAAATCGGCGTTGCGCAGCGCGAGCCGCACGTTGGGCAGGCGATTGAGCGCGAACTCGATCTCGCGTTCGATGATGGCGCCGTTGGCAATTCGGCCAACGGTCGGCACGCCACGGACGACGCTGGCAGCGGCGCCTTCGGCCGCGAAGCCGGCGACCGCAACCGATCCCTGTGCCACCGCGTAGACATTGCCATCCGCGCCGAGCAGGGGGGTGACGAGCAGGGTGCCGCCCTGCAGGTTCTTGGCGTCGCCGAGTGCGGACACGGTGACGTCCATGCGCGTGCCCTGGGTGCCGAATGCCGGCAGGTTGCCGGTGACCATCACGGCGGCGACGTTACCGGTACGGATGGTGGCGCCGCGGATATTGACGCCCATGCGCTCGAGCATCGCTTGCAGCGATTGCTTGGTGAAGGGGATGTTGTTGAGCGTGTCGCCGGTGCCGTTGAGGCCGACCACGAGGCCGTAGCCGATCAGCTGGTTCTGCCGCACGCCCTCGATATTGGCGAGGTCCTTGATCCGCGACGTCGCGGCCGCGGGCATGGCGGAAGCCGCCAGCGCCAGCAGCGCGGCGCAGGCCAACCCGAATAAGCTTACGATGCGGATGCCGGGCATCCCGATGCTCCCCTCAAACTCACTGGCGGATCACGCGACACTCCCATGACGGCGATCCGCCATTAACCATGCGAGCTGCGTGCCACTTCGTTTCGTTGAGGCAATGTACTGATATATTTACCGAAATTTTCGGGCTCCCGTTTGGCTGGGGTTGGCCAGGGAGCGCGAAACTGCCGTGCGGCGGCAGAAATTGCCGGGTCATTTACGCATCGTTAACCATAAAACGGCGATGCTTGCGGAATACAGGCCTGCGGGATCACCCTGATGCGCATCTACGGACCGAACGGCACCACGCTTGGCACGTCCACCAGCTCCACGCGGCGCACCTCGTCGAGCGGCTTCTCGCTGCCGGACGCGACGACCGCGCAGGAGGAGGTTCGCTCCACTGCTGCGCCGAAGGCCGCCGCCAGCCTCGATGCACTGCTCGCGCTGCAGGGCGTCGAAGACCCGACCGAACGCCGCAAGCGCTCGGTGGCCCGCGGCAAGGGCGCACTCGACGTGCTCGACGCGCTCAAGCTCGGACTGCTGTCCGGCAATTTCGATTCCTCCACCGTGAACCGCCTGCGCGATGCCGCGGCGAGCCTGAAGGAATCCTCCGGCGATCCTGGCCTCGATGCCGTGCTCGGCGAGATCGAACTGCGCGTCGAAGTCGAGCTCGCCAAGGCCGGGCAATACTAGGCTCTTTCTCGATCAAGTAATCTGCCTTACGCCGCCAGCGCCTTGCGCTGCTGGTCGTAGCGGCGTTGCGCGGCCAGCACCTCCTTCAGATTCTGTTCGGCCCAGTCGCGCAGCGGATCGACCGCCTCGGCGAGCGTCGAGCCGAGCGGCGTGATCGAATACTCCACGGTGACCGGGACGGTTGCGATCGCCCGGCGGCGTAGCAGCCCGTCACGCTCCAGGCTCTTCAACACCTGCGACAGCATCTTCTGCGAGATGCCTTCGATGGCGCGTCGGAGCTGGTTGAAGCGCATAGGCTCGCCGCGCAGCAGCAGCAGGATCAGCACCGCCCATTTGTCGCCGACCCGGTCGAGGATCTGGCGCGTCGGGCAATTGGCGGCATAGGCGTCCGGCTTCAGGCTGGCGGCTTTCATCGGGTTACTCCGGCGTAATCAGGTGAGACAAGAGTGCCTTCTTCACACTTACATCCATTTGGCTATCTAGTCACCATTGGAAACTAGCAATCGGAGACTTGAGATGAAGATCGCCATCGCCGGTGCGTCCGGCCAGGCTGGCTCGCGCCTGACCGCGGAACTGGCCCGCCGCGGCCATGCCGTCACTGCCATCGCCCGCAACCCGGAGAAGATCGCAACCCTGCCGGGTGTCACCGCCCGGAAGGGGGACGTGAACGACCAAGCGGGCCTCGCCGCGCTGTGGGCCGGCCACGATGCCGCGATCAGTTCCGTCCATTTCTCGGTCAGCGACCCCCTCAAGCTGATCGGGGCGGCCAAGGCCTCCGGGGTCGGCCGCTATCTGGTGGTCGGCGGCGCCGGCAGCCTGGAAGTGGCCCCGGGCGTTCGCCTGGTGACGACCCCGAACTTTCCGCCCCAGTACAAGGCCGAGGCCTCGAAGGGGGCCGAATTCCTTGACCTGCTGCGTCAGGAAAAGGAGCTGAACTGGACCTTTCTGTCGCCCTCGGCGCTGTTCGTGGCGGGCGAGCGGACCGGCAAGTTCCGGCTCGGGACCGACCAGCTTTTGACCGCTGCCGACGGCAAAAGCTCGATCTCGTTCGAGGATTTCGCAGTTGCACTCGCCGACGAAATCGAGCGCCCGGCCCATATCCGACAGCGTTTCACGGTCGGCTATTGAGGGGGGCGGGGCGGCCCCCGGGCAGGGCGGATAAGTTTGCCTGTGCAAGGCCTTGGGGGCGGCCCGCCTTTCGCGGTGGCAGATATTGTCTGTCACATGACGTGGCTATATAAGGCGCCGCGCGGAGGGGTCCTGTTCCCTCCGCCTGACAGGGACATGGCTGCCTTTGGAAAAGCTGAAGAACTACCGGCCGACTGAAAAAGAGCCTTTCATGAATGAGCGGCAGCGCGACTATTTCCGCGCCAAGCTGCTGGCCTGGAAGGATGAGATCCTCCGCGAATCGAAGGTCACGCTGCAGACGTTGCAGGAAGAGAACGTCAATCACCCCGACCTCGCGGACCGAGCTTCCTCGGAAACCGACCGCGCGATCGAACTCCGTGCCCGCGACCGTCAGCGCAAGCTGATCTCGAAGATCGACGCGGCGCTCCAGCGCATCGAAGACAACACTTACGGCTATTGCGAAGAGACCGGTGACCCGATCTCGCTGAAGCGGCTCGAAGCCCGCCCGATCGCAACGCTGTCGGTGGAGGCGCAGGAACGCCACGAGAAGCGCGAGAAGGTCTATCGCGACGAATAGTGGCGGCCGGCCACCACAGATTGATTCCGGCGCGCACCGGTTATAGGTTCGCGCCGCCATGATGACACGCACTCTCAACATCGCATCGGTCTTCTTCCTGGGCTGATCCCGTTTCCGACGGGAAACACGCTTCCACAAGGAAGCGCTGATCGCGCGGCAAGCTCCGCTTGGCCGGGTTCCAGTGAACCGAATGGGCCGGTCAGGTTCCGCGCAGCGCGGACCATCGATGGCTGGCGACAGTTTGAGAGACAATCATGATTAGTCGAGACGACGCGCGTGCGCTGAGCGACGCGCAAATCGCCGGGCGCGCGCGGATGAACCTCGAGCAAATGGGTGCCGACTGCGAGGTCGCGCTGGCGACGGGCGAGGCGGGCACGGTCTATCTGTGCCATCCGTTCCTCGTCCATGCCGCGCAGATCCATCGGGGAAAGCGGCCGCGCTTCATGGCCCAGCCGGCGAGCCGTATCGGCTCGAGCGCGACGATGGTGCGTACTCGCCGGTCGAGATCGCGATCCGGCAGGCGCTTGGTATGCGCTGATCGCACGTCGATCTGAAGGCGAGACGATATTCAGGTCAGTTCGGCTCCGACTGTCGCCTCGCTTGCCAGCGCACTGCGGCGCAGGCCGTAGGTCTTCGACCACGCCAGCAATTCGCGGAACGCCGGCGTCAGGCCCCAGGCCGAATCCGTCAGCTCGTATTCGACCTGCAGCGGCTTCTCGGCGAGCACCTTGCGCGCCACCAAGCCATCATGCTCGAGCTCGCGCAGCTGTGCAGTGAGCATATGCTGGGTGATCGGCACGAGTGCGCGGCGCAGCGCGCCGAACCGCACGCCGCCATGCATCAGTGTGAACAGGATCTCGAGCTTCCACTTGCCGCTGAGCGCGTGGATCGCCTGCTTGGAGTCGATCAGCAAGGTCGGGTCGGTTGGGCAGCTGTCGCAGTCACCGACGTCACAAATATCCGTGGTATTGTTTTCCATACCGGTCTCGATTTTCATTCTACTTGCTCGAACAGAGATAGTGACCAGATGCGGCCTGTGCAGGGTGGGCGGTGCGACGTCCGACCCCGCCGAACCATGGAAAGGGCGAGGACATGAGCACGGTGTTGGTCACGGGCGGAACGGGTTTCATCGGCGTGCATACCATTCTGCAACTGCTGGCCGACGGGCACGTGGTGCGAACCACGGTGCGCAATCCGGACCGCAGCAAGGACGTGATCGCGATGCTGCGCGAGGGGGGCGCCGATACGGCCGACCAGGTCGGCTTCGTCACCGCGGACCTGCTGAGAGACGACGGCTGGCGCGAGGCGGCCAGCGGTTGCGATTACGTGCTGCATGTCGCATCGCCGCTCGGCTCCAACGTGCCCGAGGACGAGAACGAGCTGATCATTCCGGCGCGGGAAGGCACGCTGCGGGTGTTGCGCGCGGCGCGCGACGCCGGCGTCAAGCGCGTCGTCGTCACCTCGTCGTTTGCGGCGATCGGCTACGGCCATCCGCCGCAAGCCAAGCCGTTCGATGAGACCGTCTGGACCAATCTCGATGGCCCCGACGTGCAGGCCTATCCGAAATCCAAGACGCTGGCCGAGCGCGCCGCCTGGGATTTCGTCGCGCGCGAAGGAGGCGGCCTCGAGCTTGCCGTGGTCAATCCCACCGCCGTGTTCGGCCCGGCGCTCGGTCCCGACTTCTCCGAGTCGATCGGCATCATCAAGGCGCTGCTCGACGGCGTGATGCCGGCGGTGCCTCGGATCCATTTCGGCCTCGTCGACGTGCGCGATGTCGCCGACCTGCATCTGCGCGCCATGACCTCGCCCAAGGCCAAGGGTGAGCGGTTCCTCGCGGTCGCCGGCGAGACCATGTCGGTGCTGCAGGTGGCCCGCCTGCTGCGCCGGAAGCTCGGCAGCAAGGCGCGGCGCGTGCCCCGGTTCCAGGCGCCGGACTGGATGATGCGGCTCGCCGCGCGGCGCAATCCGCTGGCCCGCGCCGCCCTGCCGCTGCTCGGCAAGGTGCGCCGCTCGACCAGCGCCAAGGCGCAGAACCTGCTCGGCTGGCGGCCGCGCGGCAATGAGGAGATGATCCTCGCGACCGCCGAGAGCCTGATCAGGCTCGGCCTGGTCAAGGCCTGACTGCCTCTCCCGTCCGGCGTGCTTGCCAGACGCGTCGGCGAGTGCTGAATTGCCGTGAGCAGACGGAAGGCGCCACCGCGCCACCGTGACCAACAGGGAGGCTGCGCAGATGGATCGGGTCCTCGCGGCCGCTAAGGCGATTGCCAGCGCGCGTCGCAACCGCACGCCGCTCAAGGCGCTTCCGAAGGACGTCGTGCCGCTCGACGAGGCCGAAGGCTACCAGGTGCAGTACGCGCTGCACGATTTGTTGCAGCCGCAGGTCGGCAGCCTCGTCGGCTACAAGATCGGCTGCACCAGCGCCGTGATGCAGGAGTACATCAACATCCCGCATCCCTGTGGCGGCGGCGTGTTCGAGAAGGTGGTGCATGACAGCGGCGTGCAGCTGCCGGCGGCCGATTTCGTCCATGTCGGCGTCGAATGCGAGATCGCGGTGAGGCTGGCGCGCAATCTGGCTGCGAGCGAAGCGCCGTTCACCGCCGAATGGGTCGCGGAAGCGATCGAGGCCTACCATCCCGCGATCGAGATCGTCGACGACCGTTACGTCAAATGGGAGACGCTCGGTGCGCCGACATTGATCGCCGACGATTTCTTCGCCGCCGGCTGCGTGCTCGGCGAAGCCGTGCCGCGCATCACCGCGCCCGATCTGCGCGAGATCGTGGGACGCGCGATGGTCAATGGCAAGGAGGAGGGCCGCGGCACCGGTGCCGACGTGCTCGGTCATCCCCACAACGCGCTCGCCTGGCTTGCCAATCATCTGGCCGCCGAGGGGCGTGGCCTGCATGCCGGCCAGATCGTCATGACCGGCAGCCTGGTCAAGACGGTGTGGCTGAAGGCGGGTGATGTGGTCGTGATGGAGCTCGACGGGCTCGGCAAGGTGGAAGCGACGTTCACCTGAGGTGACGTTGGATTGACGAGCCCGTCCCCACAAAAAGATGTCGTCCCCGCCTCGTGCGCAATTGTGCACGGGAGCCGGGACGCGCCGCGGCCGTTGTTGTGAACGGGGCTCGTCGTTCCGGCGATGCGCAACAATCAGCATTCGTGGTTATGGGTCCCTGCTTTCGCAGGGACGACACTGAGTGCACGGAGCGATCTTGCGTGCTCTCAGCGTCGGGACGTCACGTCACTGTTTCCTACAGTTGATCGTTGGTGCACATCAGGACCTTGCCGTCCCACAGGCTTCGGACCGCGTCGAACGGCACGGCCAGCCTGGCATATTTGCGATTGAACCAGACGCCGACCTCGAAGCCGTCATCCCTGACCACAAGCCGATCGAATTCGTGCTGCAGGATGATCGTGATCTCCTCGGGGTATTGCTCGATCACGGCGGCGGGCAGCTTCACGCCATCGGCCCGGGTTGCGAAGGTGATGTTGACCGGCCGGTCCTCCGCGGCACGGCGCAGCAACGCGGTCATTTCGATCCGCTTCTGCGCGGTGTTGCAGGGCTCGACGCCGGCGCGTGCCGGGAACGAGGCCGCGACCAGCAGCAGCACTCCAGCCATCCGTCCGCGCCGGCGCCACATCCGCCTTCTCCATCTCGCTCACGCGATGTCGTTCTTGGCTTCTGTGGTCGCAGGCCGCGTCGAGGTTCAAGTCGCCGGCCGCTTGCCGTCCGTGACCAGCTCGACCTTGCCGTCGGTCAGCCGATAGACCGCGCCGACAATCCTGAGCTTGCCCTGATCGACCGCGGCGTTGAGGATCGGCGTCGCCGTCTTGAGCTTCGCGACATTGTCGATGACGTTTTGCCTGATGGCGTTGGCGAGGTGGTCGCCGGGCTTGCCCTCGGTCGCCTTCACCGCCGGGCCGATCGCAGTGACCAGCGAGGGCAGATGGCCGGGCAGGGTGGTGTTGTCCTTCAGCGACTTGATCGCAGCATCGACCGCCCCGCAGCTGTCGTGGCCGAGCACCATGAACAGCGGCACGCCGAGCACCGATGACGCATATTCAAGGCTGGCGATCATCTCGTCGCTGGCGAAATTGCCGGCGACGCGGCAGACGAACAGATCGCCGCGGCCGGTATCGAAAGCGTATTCCGGTGCGATGCGGGAATCCGCGCAGCTCAGGATGCCGGCGAACGGATTCTGTCCGCCGGCCAGCGCCTCGCGCTCGTGCTTGAAATCATGCCGCCGCGACACGCCCTCGACATAGCGGAGATTGCCCTTCACCAGCCGGTCGAGCGCGGCGTCCGGCGGCAGCACGTTCTGCGGCTTCGGCGGCGGCTTTGTCTCCTTGGCTGATATCGGCGGTGCGAAGGCGAGGCTGGCGGCGGTGCACGCCGCGGCGGCGAGGAAGTGGCGCCGGGAAGTCCGGCCGGGAGGTGTGACGTCGCAGAGCTGGCACATCAAGGTTCTCCGTGAACAAGGACCGCATCCGCGCGATATGTGTAGGTGATGCGCTGGGTCTTCGCAACGGCGTGCGTTGACGCGCTCGGGGCCGCGACGTCCACGTCGTCGTCCTGGCGAAACCCAGGACGACGATGGCGATGGTTCTCGATTCAAGATGTCAAACACGCGGTGTCATCACCCGCGAAAGTGGATGATCCAGTATTCCAGAGGCAGTCGTTGTTGAGCCGATGGGCCGCGGCGTACTGGATCGCCCGGTCGAGCCGGGCGATGACAGCTGAGGATGGGCACGCAGCTTCGCGGTCTCGCGACATGATTGCCCGAGCTTTGCATTTCGTTTCGCCCTCTCATCGAAGAGGGCGCAGGGAAAGCCGGGTGCCGATCGCACCCATCCTGCGATCCACAACCCATTCGCGGTCGTAAATAACCATTGGGTTATGTGAGCAAGGGAGGGCCGGTGGGTTGAGCTACTGAACGGCATGAAATTCCCGCTCAAATCGTGTCTGCAAGTTCCCTGTTGACTAATCCATAGCTGGCCGGTTATACGTTTATCCATAACCAACGGGTTATGGATCGCAAAATGCCAGACGCTCACGACGTGCTGTTTCGAACCCTCGCAGACCCGACCCGCCGGGCGATCTTCGAGCGCCTGTGCCGCGAGGGTGAGCAGACCGTCAGCGCGCTGACGGCGCGGGCGAGGATTTCTCAGCCGGCGGTGTCAAAGCATCTCGGCGTGCTGAAGCAGGCCGGCCTCGTGCGCGATCGCCATGAAGGACGGCAGACACACTACAGCGCGCAACTCGGTGCGCTGGCGCCGCTGATCGACTGGACCAGCCAGATGGCCGGCTTCTGGCAGAACCGGTTCGACCACCTCGAAGATCTCCTCAAAAGGATGGACCAATGAACAACACCACCCCTGAGACGCGCTCGGCGATCGTCGAACGCGAATTTCCTCATCCGCCGGAAAAGCTCTGGCGCGCGCTGACCCAACCGCATCTGATGGAGGAGTGGCTGATGAAGAACGACTTCAAGCCCGAGGTCGGGCACAGCTTCAATCTGCGCGGCGAGTGGGGCGGCGTGCTGGACTGCAAGGTGCTCGCCATCGAGCCGCACAAGACGCTGTCCTACACCTGGAATTTCGCGCATGAGGATGCCGCCTACAATCTCGAGAGCGTGGTGGTCTTCACGCTGACCCCGACGCCGCGTGGCACCCATCTGCGCGTCGAGCAGTCCGGCTTCCAGCCGCATCAGAAGCAGGCCTATGGCGGCGCCCATGCCGGGTGGAAGCAGTTCCTCGAGAAGCTCGATCAGCTGCTGGTGCGCGAAGGCTGACACTCATCATGTCGTCCATCAGCTGTGACTGAGATGTTCGCTAGTCCATCCCCGTCATTGCGAGGAGCGATAGCGACGAAGCAATCCATGCGTCAGCGCGTGCGGAGTGATGGATTGCTTCGCTTCGCTCGCAATGACGATCGTACTTACAATATCCCCCAACAGGAGGTCACATTGAACTGGAACAACTTCATCAGGCAATCGCATCGCTGGCTCTCGATCGTCTTCACGGTCGCCGTCATCATCAACATCATCGCGATGGTCCTGCAGCAGCAGGCGACCTGGATCGGTCTGCTGGCACTGTTCCCGCTGATCCTGATGCTGCTCAGCGGCCTGTATCTGTTCGCGTTGCCCTATCTGGCGCCGCGGCGCCGGCTCGGGGGATCGACCTCGGCATCGCAAGTATGATTGATTGAGGCAGCCGAGGCAACGCGAGGCAGCAATGACGGCATCGGAACGTATCGACCGGATGATCGAGGATCTCACCGACTGGCGCGGCAAGACGCTCGCCAGCCTGCGCAAGAGCATCCTCGCCGCCGATCCCGGCATCATCGAGGAGTGGAAGTGGATGGGCAGCCCGGTGTGGTCGCGCGACGGCATCATCGCGGTCGGCAACGCGCACAAGGGCAAGGTGAAACTGACCTTCATGTACGGCGCGCAGCTCCCGGACCCCGACAAGCTGTTCAACACCGGCTTCGAAGGCAATGTGCGGCGCGCGATCGACCTGTTCGAAGGCGACAAGATCAACGCCCCCGCGTTGAAGGCCCTGATCCGCGCCGCGATCGAGCTCAACCAAGCCAAGTCGAAGAAATCAGCGAAGAAGTCGGCGAAGAAAGCCGCGGGCGCTGGCGCAGCCGCGAAGAAGAAGCCGTGAGCCGCGATTGAGTGTTAGCCGCCGGCTCGCGCGCTGAGGCCGCGCAGGGCAGGACCTGGCCTGTCATCTGTTCGACGATCGTTCCTTGATCGCGGAGACTGCTCTGAAAACGCACCCGCCGGCCAGGGCCCCGACGAACATGAGAGGCGGAAGCACGGTGCCGGGCGCGAACATGATGAGCAACGCTATGGCCTGACCGACTTGTGTCGAATGATCCGACATGGCGTGGGCAAACAGGAGCGGCAAAATCAGCGCGACTGCTCCGCCGAACAGAAAGCCTCGCCAGAATGATCCGTCCATCAAGACGACCGCCTTTCCTTATCCCGTGCGTGCCGTTTGCGGTGCGAACCATTCTAGTGCGTTGTGGTACGCATGTGAGCGGCAAACTCTCAATTCTCCCTTAAGGCTATCCGTCAAGATGATCAGAACCTGGCTCGCCACTTCGTCCGACACGGACGCGATCTCGGCGCTGCTGACGGCCAATTCCGGCGCAACGCCGCCGCTCCCGAATTGTCGTTGAGCGATCCCCGTTGCGATGCTGCAATCGCGGAGCAAATGGCGTGCCACGCGTCAGCTCGGTGTTTTCAGGCAGATCGCGACGATGCGGCGCGCGCCTGACGTGCCGCGGGAAAGTTCTGCCGGGTGAAGTTGGCCGGAGGAGCGGCCGTTACGCCATCGTATGCACGATCACTGGACCAGCAACCCGTTGCAGCCATCATGCCTTCGTATGCACGATCACTGGACCTGCAACAGCGGTGGCCTGGCCGACCAGCAAGGGACCGAGATTGTCGTCGATCCAGGCCAGTGCGCGGCGATTGGCTTCCTCGGCGCCGGCATGATTGTTGAAGACACTGATCGCGGTGACGGTGTCGTCGCCGGCATAGACCACGTAATAGGCCATGAAGCCTTCGACATCGCTGATGATCGGGATCGCGCCTTCCTTGATCCGGCGCGCGAGTTCTTCGGCGGTGCCGGTCTTTGCCTTGGCCTGACGGATGGCGGCATACATGGCTTGCTCCTTCCGGCTGGATCGATCGAGCTGCGCGTGACGCGCAGGGATGATCGTACGCCGGCTCGGGCGCGGACGCCATCGGGAAGGGGACGGATCAGACGAAGCGCTTGCCCGCGAACGGATTCGGCGCGCGGCGGCTGACGGTGGGCCTTGGCAGCCTTGCGAGGCCGGCAGAAGCCGGCGCGGATTTCGGCGGCGGCGTTGGCGCGGCCTCCGGTTGCTGCAGAAACAGCGTGGCCTCGAACACCACGCCGGGGGCCTGCTTGGCCGTTCCCATGCACACCGCGCGATTGCCGCTGAACGAGCCGGTCAGCTCGGCCTCGACCTCGTCGCAGCCGAACACCGTGGTGAACGGGCCTTCGGCATATCGGCGCGTCGTCAGCACCGCGGTGAAGCGGTTCTCATCGAGCTGATAGGAGCCGCCATAGGTGAACATGGCGTCGCCGCCGCTGATCCTGCCATTTGCGAGCTGGACTATTCCGGTGCCTTCGCCGCGCGGCGTCCGGAACCACGCCGCATATTGCCCGTCTCTTTGCATGACCGTCATACAAACAGAAAACCCTGCGTTGTCCTCTTGCTACGTTGCAAGCGCCGGGACTGCCACTGCGCGCTGCTGTGACGGTTAACGAACCGAGAAGGCGATCGCACGACTTTCGCGAGGCGGTATCGGACTGGTGCGCGAAAACAGCGCGAGTGCATGCGACCGGTCACAAGAGCCTCTCCGTTCCGATTGAATTGGAACGAGGCTCTTGGTTTGTCTTGACGCGCTCCAAATGCCACGGCCCTCACCAGGGGAGCTGGCGAGGGCCGTGTTGGTACACCGCGCCGCGCCTAGGTTCGCGACGAGATGTGGGAGCTCGTGAAAGTCTTACTCAGGCATGATCCTGATCCGAGACCTTCGGGATCATGCGGCTAGAAGGGCAGGAGCACGTCGAGAACCTGCTGGCCGTAGCGCGGCTGTTGCACGTCGGTGATCTGGCCGCGGCCGCCATAGGCGATGCGGGCCTGGGCGATCTTCGAGGAGTCGATGGTGTTGTCGCTCTGGATGTCCTCCGGGCGCACGATGCCGGCCACGATCAGCTCGCGGATTTCGAAGTTGACCCGGATCTCCTGCTTGCCCTCGACCACCAGATTGCCGTTCGGCAACACCTGGGTGACGACCGCGGCGACGCTGGTCTGCAGCGCTTCCTGCCGATTCACCGAGCCCTTGCCGTCGCTGGACGCCGTGGACTCGGCGGTCAGGATCTTTCCGGGCAGGATCTTGTTGGCTTGCGTGATGGTCTGCGAGCCCAGGAAGTTGGTGACCCCGGAGTCTTCCGAATTGGTGCGGCTGCGCTGGGTCTCGTTGGCGATCGCCGCCTTGTCGGTGAAGTTCACCGTGATGGTCAGCAGGTCGCCGACGCGCGCGGCGCGCTGGTCCTTGAAGAAGGCGCGGGAGCCGCTGCGCCACAGCGAGTTCGGGCTGTAGGAGGCGACCTCGGGCTTCGGCATCGGCATCTGCACCGGCTTGTAGCCGGGCTGCGTCGTCGGATTGTCGATCGACGTCAGCTTCGGCTGCTCGCCGATCTGGGAGAGACGGTCGATCGACGAGCAACCGCTGGCGATCGTTCCGAGTGCGAACAGCGCACCGGTCAGGATGAGGCGGTTGATACGGTACTGGGACATGAACTTTACTCGGCGTTTGGTGCGACTGAACTCAGCTTGACGGGAGCGGAATCTGAAGAAGTGGCGTCGGCGCTCGGTGCCGCACGCGGGGTCGCGACCGAGATCGAGACCTCGCCGCGGCCGGTGACGACGCCGGAGACGGCGCGCTTGGACTGCAAGTTCATCACGCTGACGACGTCGCCCTCGGCGCCACCGTCCATCGCCTTGCCGCGGATGGTGAGATAGATGCCGGCGGTGCGGTAGATCAGCATGACGTTCTGGTCGCGGGTGACGAGATCGGGTTTCGCCATGTCGGCGACGCGCAGTGCCTGGCCGGCGCGGAGCTGGCGACGCATCTGCATGCCGATGGTGCCGTCGCGCGTCGCCGCGTCGTTGCCGATGTCGGCCTTCGGACGGCGTTCGATCATCACGTCGGAGGCCTTCAGCACGTCGCCGCGTTCGACATTGCGGGTCAGCACGGCGGCCTCGATGGTCTCGATCGCGGTACCGGTGAGGCGCAGCTTGTACGGCGCCGCGCCGGAATCGTTGCTGATCTCGAAGGTGACGTCGAAGCGCGTCGAGCGCGGGTCGTAGCGCACGGCGATCGGCTGCATCGCGCCGGTGTTGGTCGCCTCCAGTCTGATATCGCCGGGATCGCGGTCGAAGGTCAGTGCGATGTTGCCGGCCCGGCCGAGGCCGTGGCGGCCCTCCAGCGCGCGCGACAGCTGCTGCTCGATCTCCTTGCTGTCGATGGTGCGCGCCAGCCGCGTGACCGTGATCTCCTTCAGCTCGCGGGTGTCGACGCCGATCACCTGGTGCGCACGCAGCACGTTGAGCACCTGCGCGACCGGCAGCGTGCCCGTGGTGCCGAGATCCGGCGCGCGGTAGACCGCGACACTGCCGGCGCTGCCGGCATTGTCGATGAGATCGCCGACCCGCACGATGTCGTCCGCGACCGTGATGCTGGCGCGCAGCGTCGGCGCCGCGATGGTCTCGCTGCGGCTTTGCGCGGCAGCCGAACTCATCGAGGCGGTGAGAAGTGCGGCGGCGATCAGGAGTGAGCGGGCGATCATCGACATCATCCTCAGCGGAACAGGTTAGAGGTCGACTGCATCATCTGGTCGGCGGCGGAGACCACCTTCGAGTTCATCTCGTAGGCGCGCTGCGCCGCGATCAGGTCGGAGATTTCCGAGACCACCTCGACATTCGCCTGTTCGAGGTTGCTCTGCTGCATGTCGCCATAGCCGTCGGTGTTGGCGGTGCCGTCCTGGGGCTGGCCGGAGGCCGGCGTTTCCTGGAACAGGTTGTCGCCGATCGGCATCAGCCCGGCCTTGTTGATGAAGCGGGTCAGGCCGATCGTGCCGATGTTGGTCGATGCGGTCTGGCCCGGCAGCGTCACCGAGACCTGGCCCTGCGCATTGATGGTGAGGCCGGATGCGTTCTGCGGGATCGTGATCGTCGGCTGCACCAGATTGCCCTGCGCGTTGACGATGCGGCCCTGGTTGTCCATCTGGAACGAACCGTCGCGGGTGTAGGTGAAGGCGCCGTCCGGCATCAGGATCTTGAAGAAGCCCTCGCCGCGGATCGCGATGTCGAGATCGTTGCCGGTGGGCGACAGCGTGCCCTGGGTCATCATGCGCGGTGTGCCGACGGTCTTCACGCCGCCGCCGAGGTCGATGCCCATCGGCATGATGGTATTCTGGTCGGAAGCCTGCGCGCCGACCCGGCGCACATGGTCGTAGATCAGGTCCTGGAACGCGGCGCGCTGCTTCTTGAAGCCGGTGGTGCGCAGGTTCGCGATGTTGTTGGAGATCACCTGAACGCTGAGTTCCTGTGCCGCCATTCCGGTCGCTGCGGTATAAAGTGCGCGCATCGGTCAATCCCCCGGATCAGTTCGGCACGTCGGCGAGCTTCTCGATCGCCGATTTGTGCAGGTCGCTCTGCTGCTGCAGCAGGGAGGCGATTTGGGTGTAGGTCCGCGTGATCTCGATCATGCGGCTCATCTCGACGACGGAATTGACGTTCGACTTCTCGATGAAGCCCTGGCGGATTTGGGACTTGGTGTCCGGCAGCGGCTGCGCGCCTTCGCCGGGCGCGTAGAGATTGGAGCCTTCCTTGAGCAGGCGCTGGGCCTGCGCGAACGAGACGAGGCGCAGCTTGCCGCGGATCGAGTCGAGGCGGGACGTGCCCTCGAGCACGGAAATGTTGCCGTCGGGGGCGATGTTGACGTCGTGATCGGTCTGCTGAAACGTGATCGGGCCGGAGGTGCCGAGCACCTGGTAGCCGGAGGCGGTGACCAGCTGGCCGCGGTTGTTGATCTGAAGATTGCCTTCGCGGGTGTAGCGCTCGCCGGCCGGCGTCTGCACCACCAGGAAGGCGTTGCCGTCGATCGCGACGTCGAGCGGGTTCTTGGTCTCTTCGGTCGGACCCTGCGAGAAGTCGTGGAAGGTCGCGCGGTCCTGCACGAACGAGATGCGGCGGTCGCGAGCCGCGAAATTGTCCTCATGCGCGTTCGAGGAGAGATACTCCTGGAACAGCGATCGGTCGGCCTTGTAGCCGTTGGTGGTCATGTTCGCGATGTTGTTGGAAACGACATCCATCTGCCGTTCCAGCACCATCTGCTTCGATAGTCCGACCAGAAGCGTATTCTGCATCGGCGGTTCTCCCCTGTGAGGTGATCCGAATGCAGGGTTCTCCCAAACCCTCACGCCGGACCCGTCAGTAACCATTGGGTTCTCCCAAACCCGCTGGTCACGTCGTCCTCTCAGCGAAAGCCGTGCCAACTTGAAATGTTGAGGTATTTGAGTGGATTAGGCGTCTAGCCGGGGGCGCGGAGGGCGGCAGAAAGGTCTTGTTGACCATGTTTGCCCGGCAGTTTTTTCCTAGTGGATGGTAAATCCTAAGCTTCCGTTAACCATTATTACCTTAGCGTTGACGGCATTGGGGCGCGTGTGCGCCGGCGGCATTTGTATCGCGTCTTCAGGCCAAAGCTGGGGCAAATCGCGTTCGCATCCTTCTGTTGAAGCGGGCGGACGATGGCGGACGAGGAAAAGACGGATAGCGGCGAAGGCGCGGCCGCTCCGAAGAAGGGCAAGCTCAAGCTGATCATTGCCGTCGTCGGCTTCCTCGTCGTGCTCGGCGCGGGCGCGGGCGGATGGTTCTTCTTCATGCGCGGCCACGGCGAGGAGCAGCACGCCGAAGCGCCGCCGCCGAAGCCGCCGAGCTTCGTCGACGTGCCGGACATGCTGGTCAACCTGGTCGGCGCACCCGGCGAACGCGTGCAATATCTCAAGCTGAAGCTCGTGCTCGAGATCAAGGAAGAGAAGCAGGTCGAGGCGATCAAGCCGGCGCTGCCGCGCGTCACCGATCTGTTCCAGACCTATATGCGCGAGCTGCGCCCGAGCGACCTCAACGGCTCGGCCGGCCTGTTCCGCCTCAAGGAGGAGCTGACCAAGCGCGTCAACCTCGCGGTGGCGCCCAACCAGGTCAACGCGGTGCTGTTCAAGGAAGTCGTGATCCAGTGACGGGGTGGATGTAAAGCCATGGCCGGCAACGACCAGATGGACCAGGACGCCATTGCGGCCCAATGGGAAGCCTCGCTCGATTCCGAGGATCCCGCGGCGGCTGCGGCGGAAGCTGCCAAGAACGAGCTCACCGAGAACATGGCGCTGCAATGGGCCGCCATGGTTGAGGACGGCAGCCGCGACTTCGGCAGCAAGAGCACCAATGGCGAGCGCGTGCTGTCGCAGGAGGAGATCGACAATCTCCTCGGCTTCACGGTGGGCGACGTCAGCCTCGACGACCATTCCGGCATCCGCGCCATCATCGATTCCGCGATGGTGTCCTACGAGCGTCTGCCGATGCTCGAAATCGTGTTCGACCGCCTGGTGCGGTTGATGACGACATCGTTGCGCAATTTCACCTCCGACAACGTCGAGGTCTCGCTCGACCGCATCACCTCGGTGCGGTTCGGAGACTACATGAACTCGATCCCGCTGCCGGCGGTGCTCTCGGTGTTCAAGGCGGAGGAGTGGGAGAATTTTGGCCTCGCGATGGTCGACTCCAATCTGATCTATTCGATGATCGACGTGCTGCTCGGCGGCCGCCGCGGCCAGACCCAACTCAAGATCGAGGGCCGGCCCTACACCACGATCGAGACCAATCTGGTGAAGCGGCTGGTCGAGGTGGTGCTGTCGGATGCCGAGCAGGCGTTCCGGCCGCTGTCGCCGGTGACCTTCACGATCGACCGGCTCGAGACCAATCCGCGCTTTGCCGCGATCAGCCGCCCGGCCAACGCCGCGATCCTGGTCCGCCTGCGCATCGACATGGAAGACCGCGGCGGCAATGTCGAATTGCTGCTGCCCTACGCCACCATCGAACCGATCCGCAACGTGCTGTTGCAGATGTTCATGGGCGAAAAATTCGGCCGCGACCCGATCTGGGAAGGTCATTTCGCGACCGAAGTGGCGCAGGCCGAGATCTCGGTCGATGCAGTGCTGTACGAGGCCGACATCCCGCTGAAGGAGCTGATGAAGCTCAAGGTCGGCGACACGCTGCCGCTGGACATCCGCTCCGACGCGCTGGTCTCGGTGCGTTGCGGCAACGTCACCCTGACGGAAGGCCGCATGGGCCGCGTCGGCGACCGTGTCGCGATCCGCGTCACCAAGAATTTGCGTAAACCCCAAACCACCTTCGCGATGTTCGAGAAGGCGGACGAGCGGACCAAGATGATGGAGGCACCATGAGTCATGTGCTTGGACTAGCGATCGAGAGTCTGGTGGCCGTGCTGCTGATGTTGACCATCGGCTATTGCTGGCTGCTCAACAAGCGCCTGCAGCGGCTGAAGGCGGACGAGCATTCGCTGAAGGCGACGATCGCCGAATTGATCACCGCGACCGAGATCGCCGAGCGGGCGATCGGCGGGTTGAAGCACGCGGTGCGCGACGTCAACGAGAACCTCGGCAACCAGCTCGATGCGGCGACGCAGATGTCGGCGCTGCTGAAGACCCAGCTCGCCGAAGGCGACGGCGTGGTTCGCCGCCTGTCCAAGATCGCGGCGGCCGCGCGGCCGCCGGAGCCCGCGCGCGCACCGGCGCAGCCAGCCGCGCCCGCCGCCCCGGTGGCGCCGGCGCCGAGGGTTTCCGCCGCACGCGCGGTTGCCGCGGCGGCTGAAGCCTTCACCGAGCGCAGGAGGGCGGGCGGCCTCGCTGCATGAAGTTGCTTCGTGACATCAGAGTGATGCCCGTGGTGCTGGTCGCGATCTTCGGCCTGATGGTGCTGAAGGTCGCGGGCCTTGTGCTCGATGGCGGTTACGTGTTTGCCGACGACTCGCCGCCGGCCAGTCCGGCCGGCCCGTCCTGGGCGCAGCAGAATTTCAACTTCCCCGGCGCCGGCAAGGCGGTCGTCGACAGCAAGAACAGGCCCGATCCCGGCGACATCACGGGATCGGTCGAGAACAAGGACGCCAAGAAGGACGACAAGAAGGAAGAGGCCCCGAAGCCGGCGGCGCCGGCCGCGGAGCCGTCCAAGCCCGACGGCGTGGTGGTTAATCTGGATGCGCCGGCGCCGGTGTCGGCGTCCGAACGCGCGATCCTGGAACGGTTGCAGTCACGCCGCCAGGAGCTCGAGACGCGCGCCCGCGAGGTCGAGATCCGCGAGAGCCTGCTGAAGGCCGCTGAGAAGCGCATCGAGGCCAAGGTCGAGGAGGCCAGGGCCAACGATGCCAAGGCGAACGCCGACGCTGCGGCCAAGGCGGAAGCTGACGCCGCGCGCTTCAAGGGCATCGTCACCATGTACGAGAACATGAAGCCGAAGGACGCTGCCAAGGTGTTCGATCGCCTGGAGATGAACGTGCTCTACCAGATCGCCTCGCAGATCCAGCCGCGCAAGATGTCCGACATCCTGGGCTTGATGCAGCCCGAAGCCGCCGAGCGGCTCACGGTCGAACTCGCCCGCCGCGCCGGCGGCGACAAGTCGGCATCGACAGACGATCTCCCCAAGATCGAAGGCAAGATGCTTGCGCCGAAGACGAATTGACGGGGCCTGATCGAGGGGCCCGTCAATTGCCTGGTGTCTCGGCAGCTTCAGCCGTAAGCCGGATCCGGCCTCAGATCAGGTTGCCTGCATTTCATCCAGACGATCGCGATCACCGTTGCGCACATGAACGGACCAACGGGTACGAGCACGAACGGGAAAGCGTAGCCTAATACGACGATGACGCTGAGACCGATACGGATGGCTCGCCGATTGGCGACCGGCGAGCCCTGATCGAGGTCAGCCTTCATCAGGAAGACTAGCGCCATCGCCAGGATCGGAAGATCGTAGATGACGAAGTAGGGAGACATCAGCGGCGTTGCCGCAAGCAGGCTGGCTGCTTGAAGGGCGAAGCTGACGTTGCGGCGCCATAGCACGACCACCCAAACCAGCGCGGCTGCCGCGACGGCCATATGGAGCGACCAAGCCAGTCCGTAACCAAGGCCGGCAACCCGCAGCAGGCCATAAACACTCGACAGATTGTACCAGGCGACCCCTCCACCAGCCTGAAGCCGCGTCGAAACAGTCGTTGCCCCTTCGACGAATGCCTTGAACGTATCCCAGCCGAAGCTCGCTCCGGTGAGCAGCGTGAGAGCCAGCGTTGCCAAAGCTGCGCTGATGATGACGTTCCAACGCCTGGTCGCGATCAACACGAAGGGAAGAAGGACACCGAATTGAGGTTTGAAGACGAGCAGCGCGATCAGAAAGCCACTGAGGAGCGGGCGCCTGTCCAGCGTCAGCAGGACGCCACCGAGCAGCGCTGAGGCAAGCAGCCCGGTTTGGCCGTGAAACACATCATAGAAGACTGGCGGGGTCGCGAGCGCCAGCAGCAGGGCGCCAGGGCGTGGCCGGATGGCGTAGATGACAAGGAGCCAGCACGACAGTTTTGCCGCGCTCCAAACCCAAAACGCGGTCGGAAACGGCAGCAGTGCGAGGGGCGCCAGGACCAGGAGAAACACTGGCGGATAAAAGAACGGCAGTGGAATCTGATCGTAGGGATAGCGGAGTTGATCGATCGGCGGCATCCGAAGGAGAAGCTGCTGATGCAGTTGCTCCCAGTCGTAGGCCGCGGCCGCGTGGCCATCGAGCGCCAACGTGCCCGCGCCCCAAAAACATGAAAAATCGAACCCGGGGCCCTCGCCGTTACCACTCACGAACGGCAAGACCGCAAAAGAGATCAGGAGAGCACAGGCAATTGCCTGCGCCGGGTCGTCTCCTGCAAAAGCATTCCGGCGTGCGACGTCGTTCATAACTTTGGTTTGAAAAGAGCTTAAATCAATCAATAGTCGAATTTATCATTGCGTTTCCGGGCCAGGCAAGGCCGGGCATTCCCGGGCTGCTTCGGAGAGTTAATTCTGGATCTGAGATCAGCGCGATCGGCCGCTCGGCAATCGGGTGAGCGAATGCGGAACCAGGCGCATACGCCGCGCCCCCGAAAATGCGGTCGATAGGTTTACGTTAACAGCTCCTTAACGCCGCCCGATCCAAGATCGGGGCGCGTGGGCGAGGGCGCTTCGCGCTGGTATGGCTGAGGTCCCGAGAAAACGTTTCGAGATGGCGCGAACGGCTGCCGCTGGAACATGGTCGCTAGGCCGCGCCTGGGCGCGGACCGCGCGTCTATGCCTGCTCGCCACCGGCCTTGCTCTGACGACCCTCACATTTTCGACGGTGGCGCATGCCGACGACCCGGTGCCGGGCGAGGCGACATTCTCGGCCGCGAACGGCTATGCAAGGCTGGTGCTGAAGCTGAAGGAGGATGTCGAGTCGGAGGTCACGACCGCCGGTTCGATCATCGTGATCCGCTTCAAGCGTCCGGTTGATATTTCGGTCGAGAAGCTGGGCGATGCGGTGCCGGATTATGTCGGCGCCGCGCGCCGCGATCCGGACGGCTCGGCGATCCGCCTGTCGCTGGCGCGCCGCGTTACCGTCAACACCATGACCGCCGGCGAGCGCATCTTCATCGACTTCCTGCCCGACGGCTGGACCGGCCCGCCGCCGTCGCTGCCGCAGGACGTGATCCGCGAACTGGCGGAGCGCGCCCGCGCCGCCGAGCGCTTGCTGCGCATCCAGCGCGCCGCCGATGCCGCCAAGAAGAAGCCGCCGATCCGCGTTCGCGCCCTGGTGCAGCCGACCTTCGTCCGCTTCGTGTTCGAGGTTCCGGACGGGGTCAGCGTCTCCTCGGTGCTGAACGAGCAGAAGCTGACGCTGTCCTTCAACTCGGTCCTGAGCTTCGACCTTGCCGATGCCAAGGTCGCCGCCCCGCCGAACGTCGCGTCGATCAGCTCGCGGGCCGATACGGACACCTCGGCGGTCGATGTGACCTTGATCGGCGATGTCGACGTGCATTCGTTCCGCGACGAGAAGAACTACATCGTCGATGTCGCTTTCCAGCAGAGCGAGCAGCAGCCGGCGGCAAAACCCTCGCTGAGTTCGTTGTTGCCGACGCCGCGTGGCAAGAAGGGCGCAGCGGCGATCGCGCCGGTGACATCGGAAAGCATCGCGCGGCAGGCCAAGATCGAGATCCGGCCCGATCAACCCAAAGCGGAGCCGCCGAAAGCCGAGCAGGCCACATCCGAGCAGATCAGGTCTGAGCCGGCGCAGCCCGAGCCGGTCAAGCCCGAGCAGGCCACGACCGAACAACCGGCCGCCGCGCCCGCGAAAACCGAGCAGCCGAGATCGGAGCTACCCGGTCCGGAACTTCCGAAGATCGCGGCTGCACCGGCGGCCGACGCCGAGAACGCGACTGCACCGTCCGTGCCGCGCGAGGGCGGCGCAGGTGTCGCGGCAGAGCAGAACAAGGCGCCCGTCAGCGAAGCGCCGAAGCCTGCGCCCGCCATCGCGGCGGCGCCGGCGATGGAGACGCCGAAGCCCACTGCTGCGCCATCGCAGGCTGCTGAAGCCCGCGCCGGCGCCAAGTCCAGTGCCAAGTCCTCGGTCGACGCCCAGCGCGACAGCGACGGCCTTCGCGTGGCGTTCTCATTCCCCGGCCCGACGCCGGCGGCACTGTTCCGCCGCGCCGACACGGTGTGGATGGTGTTCGATACACCGGAGGCGATCGATGTCGATCCGATCCGCGCCAAGGGCGGCTCGCTGATAGCCGATGTCAGCCGGATCGCGCTGGAGAAGGGGCAGGCGGTGCGCTTCCGCCTCAACCGGCCGCAGATGCCGTCGCTCGAAAGCGACGACCGCTCGCGCGGCGTGAGCTGGACGCTGACCTTTGCCGACCGTGTGCAGAAGCCGCCATTGCCGCTGTCGGTGGTGCGCAACATCAGCGAGCCGTCGCTTGCCAATGTCAGCGTGCCGCTCGCCAATCCCGGCCAGCTCCACAAACTGGTCGATCCCGATGCCGGCGATACGCTCTGGGTGGTGACCTCGCCGCCGCCGACCCGCGGCATCATCAAGCGGCAGGATTTTGTCGAGCTCTCGCTGCTGGAATCGATCCACGGCGTCGTGGTTCATCCGAACGCCGACGACGTCAAGGCCGAGGTCGGCGCCGACAGGGTGATGCTGGGCCGGCCCGGCGGCCTGACGCTGTCGTCGGCCGATGTCGCCGCCGAGCGCGCGACCGCGGCGGTGAAGCCGCTGTTCGATCCGGACGAGTGGCGCAAGAACCAGTCGGAGAATTTCCTCAAGCAGCTCGACGGCCTGATTGCGGCGGCTTCGACGGCCAATGCCGAACAGCTGCCGCAGGCGCGGCTCGATCTCGCCGAGTTCTACATGGCGCGCGGCATGTACCAGGAAGCCCATGGTGTCGCCAACCTGATCCTGTCCGAGAGCAAGCGTGGCAGCGAGACGGCGTCGGTGGTGATGGTGCACGCGGTCGCCAGCATCCTGATCGGCCACCCCGAACGCGGCCTGAAGGATCTCGCCAATCCCGTGATCGGCAACGGCTACGATTCCCAATTGTGGAAGGGGCTGGCGTTCGCCCGCGAAGGCAAATGGGCCGAGGCGCGCGAAAAATTCAAGAATGCCGAGTTCTCGGTCGCGACGCTGCCACCCGACCTGCAGCGCATCGTCACGATGGATTCGATGAAGGCCTCGCTCGAGGTCAAGGATTATGCCGGCGCCGCGCGGCGCAAGAGCGATCTCGACGTGGTCGGCGTCCCCGACGAGCTCAAGCCCGCGGTCGCGGTGCTGCGCGGCCGGCTCGCCGAAGCGCTCGGCCAGGAAAAGGATGCGCTCGACGCCTACCGCTTCGCCGCCAATTCGGCCGACCGCCAGGCCGCCGCCGAGGGCAAGCTGCTCGAGACGCTGCTCAAGCAGAAGCGCGGCGAGCTTGGCCGCGACGATGTGCTGAAGGAACTCGAGCTGTTGTCGATGCTGTGGCGCGGCGACAATATCGAATTGAAGACGCTCTATGTGCTGTCGAAGATCTATGCCGAGACCGCGCGTTACGCCGACGCCTTCGCGGTGACGCGTGCCGCGACCCGGCTGCAGCCGAACGCACCGGAATCACGGCAGGCGCAGGACGCCGCCTCGGCGCTGTTCGTGCAGCTTTATCTCGGCCCCAAGGGCGACGAGATGGCGCCGATCGATGCACTCGGCACATTCTATGAATATCGCGAACTGACGCCGATCGGTCGCCGTGGCGACGAGATGATCCGCCGTCTCGCCGACCGCCTCGTCGGCGTCGATCTGCTCGACCAGGCCGCCGACCTCCTGCAATACCAGGTCGACAAGCGGCTGGAAGGCGCGGCGCGTGCGCAGGTCGCCGCGCGGCTTGCGATGGTCTATCTGATGAACCGCAAGCCCGACCGCGCCATCGGCGCGCTGCGCTCGACCCGGATCGCGGACCTCTCCGGCGAACTGCGCCAGCAGCGGCTGCTGCTCGAAGCGCGCGCGCAGAGCGACGTCGGGCGGCACGACCTCGCGCTCGACATCATCTCGAACATCACCGGGCGCGAGGCGATCCGGCTGCGCTCCGACATCTACTGGGCCTCGCGGCACTGGCGCGAATCGTCCGAGCAGATCGAGCTCTATTACGGCGATCGCTGGCGCGACTTCACTCCGCTCAATCCGAGCGAGAAGGCCGACGTCATCCGCGCCGTGGTCGGCTACGCGCTCGCCGAGGACGCCATCGGGCTATCCCGGTTCCGCGAGAAATACGCGCCGCTGATGTCCGGCGATGCCGACAAGCTCGCGTTCGACGCGGCCAGCAAGCCGGTCGCGACTTCGAGCGCGGAGTTCGCCCAGATCGCGCGGATGGCCGCAAGCGTCGACACGCTGGACGGCTTCATCCGCGAGATGAAGACCCGCTTCCCCGACGCCACCGCTCGCGCGCCGCTGCCCGATCCGGTGTCGACCGGATCGGTGCCCGACATGCCGAAGGCCGCGCCGGTGGGCGCGCTGCCGGCGATCAAGGGCGAGCGCCGCGCCAGCGCGTCGCCCTAGCTAGCGGTGCCGGCCTTACGGCCCTGGTGACACCCACGCGGTCGAAATGACTCCCTTGGCGTCGAGCGCGATGCGCCAATGCGACGCGCCGTTCTCATGCCTCACGCTGTAGACATCCTCGCCTTGGGCCCCGACGCCGAGGAAACGCGTGGACTCGATCGCGCCCCAATCCTCGAAGCTGCGCTGCATGTTCGGCAGGTGCTCGCGGGTCGCTGCGGCGAGCGCGGGGGTCATGTCGTCGTAGTTAGGGTGCCCTGATGTCACCGATTCGAACAGGCGGTGCAGCGCAGCTTCAGTCCCCGGGGCTGCCGATTGATTTTTCACGCGCTCGGTCGTGCGGGTGGCGATCTGCTGCGCGGCCGCGGCGTCGATCCGTGGCATCAGCTTGTCGCCGTTTTGATGCAGGATCAGCGACGTGACCTGACCATCGGCGCCGGTGACGAAGCTGATCTGCGCGTTGACCTCCTTGGCGAAAAACTCGGTCCGGCTTTCAGCAAAGAACGGCACGGCACGCTGGCCGGTGAGCTGGATGGAAAGGTGCTGGCCGTCGCGCGTCACGCTGAGGACGGCCTGCTCGCTGAGCTGGTAGTATCCGGCATAACGATCGAGAACCGCCGTCGCGACTGCGATCTCTTGCCGCACGGCATCCGGCGGCGGCTGCGGGACGGGAGCCGCCACGTCAGACGCTGCGCCGGCCGCCTGGATTCGCGCCGCCAGCGTGTTCCAGTCACGCTGGCCGAACAACCTGGCGATCAGCTCCAGGCTGTCGCTTTGGGTGAGGGGGATCGATTTGGCGCCGAGGGCTTCGCGCAGCGTCTGCGCCATGGCCTTGGCATCACGGAAGTCGCGCATGGAATGGTCCTTTGCATCGACGAACGGAAAGCGTCAGGGGCTTGCGTTGCTGACCCGTTCGCGCGGGCAAAGGAAGCCTGAAACATGGCTTGATACGTTCACCGTCCCCGGGCGGGGTGCAAGCGGCGGGTGGTATCGACCCGGGCTGAATGTTCGCCGCAGACCCGCAATTTGTCAATTGCAACAGCCCGTGATCGCCTGCGTCCTCTCGACATCCTGCCGTCAAATCGGCAACCATGGCTGAAGTCGCCAGCTGGGAGGACGTCGTCACATGAGCAAGCCGATCAAGACCGAAGCCGAACTCATCGCGATGGCGCGTGCCGAGTTGAAGGTACATGCCGATTGCCCCGACGGCATGGACATCTCGGTGCTGCGCGACGGCGACAGCTGGGAGTTCCGCGCCAGCGCCAATGAGGCCACGGTGGCGAAGCCCGGCTATCCCGAATGCGTCGCGATGCTGGTGCAGATCGGCGACCACCTCAGCAAGCAATATGATGTGAAAGGTTAGCAGCTGCTGCGAAGCGGGAGGATCGATGGACCGCATCGACGCCATGAAGGTCTTCGTCGCCGCGGTCGACGAGGGCAGCCTTGCCGGCGCGGGGCGGAAGCTGCGGCGCTCGCCGGCGGCGGTCAGCCGGGCGATCGCGTTCCTTGAGCATCACGTGGGCGCTGAGCTGCTTCATCGTACCACGCGTTCGCTGAAGCTGAGCGACGCCGGTGAGCGCTATGCGTCGGCGTGCCGGCGCATCCTGAGCGAACTCGATGAAGCCGACATCTCGGCCGGCGGTGAGCGGGCCGCGCCGCACGGCACGCTGACCATCACTGCGCCCATTGTCGTGGGCGAGGACGTGCTGCGGCCAGTGCTCGATGCCTTCATGATCGAACATCCGGCGGTGACCGTGCGCCTCGTGATGCTCGATCGCACGGTCAACCTGATCGACGAGGGCGTCGACGTTGCGTTGCGCATCGCTCATCTCGCCGATTCCAATTTCATCGCGATCAAGCTCGGCGAGGTGCGCCGCGTGGTCGCGGCCTCGCCAGGGTATCTTGCGCAGCATCCGGTGATCCGCGAGCCGGCCGATCTGGCGAAACAGCAGATCATCGCGATGACGCATTTCGGGCTGGACTCCTGGAGTTTTCCGCCGGCCGCGAAGTCGAAGATCGCGCGCGCGGTCCAGTTCACGCCACGGCTGGTCGTCAACACTGTGCGGGCGGCGGTTGCGTCGGCCGGCGAGGGCTACGGCGTCACGCGGCTGTTCTCGTATCATATCGCCGAGGAAATCCGCGACGGACGGCTGCAGATCCTGCTCGCCGGTGACGAACCCCCGCCGTTGCCGGTGCATCTCCTGGCGCCGCAGGGCCGCTTCGACGTGCCGAAGGTGCGCGCCTTCGTCGATTTCGCCGGCCCGCGGCTGAAACGCTACTTCGAGCGGCTGTCGCGCGAGGCCAGCAAGGCCAATGCCAAAGCGCGGCGAAGCTGACGCGACGAAGCTGAATCGTCATCGCGGTCTGATTTCCTGTTTGAGCATGATCTCCGCGCAAGCGTTGCGCGTTTGTCGCGCCGGAAGGCCGCTTCGGACTTTTCCCGGCGATGCTCAGTCGTTCGCGCCGCGGAAGAGTGTCTGCCGAATAGCGGGCATTCGCGCGGAAAGCGGATGTATCTAGTTTGCTCTCCATCGAAGCGGCGCTGGGTCGCTTCAGCAACGGATGGAGAGAAATCATGGGTGCAGAGCAGAAAGTTGCCATCATCACCGGCGCGTCGCAGGGCCTCGGCGAGGCGATCGTGAAGGGCTATCGCGACCGCAATTGGCGCGTCGTCGCCAATTCCCGCAGCATCAAGCCATCGTCGGACTCGGACATCCTGACTGTGCCGGGCGACATCGGCGATCCCGAGGTTGCCGAGCGCATCGTCAAGCAGGCGCTTGGGCGCTTCGGCCGTATCGACACGCTGGTCAACAATGCCGGCATCTTCGTCGCCAAGCCGTTCACCGATCACACCGACCAGGATTACGCCGCGGTGCTGGCGACCAATCTCAACGGCTTCTTCTACATCACCCGTCGCGTCGCCAAGGAGATGGTGAAGCAGGGATCCGGGCACATCGTGCAGATCACGACCAGCCTGGTCGATCATGCCAACAGCAACGTACCCTCGGTACTGGCCTCGCTGACCAAGGGCGGTCTGGCCGCCGCAACCAAGTCGCTCGCGATCGAATACGCCGCCAAGGGCATCCGCGTGAATGCGGTGGCGCCCGGCGTGATCAAGACCCCGATGCACGCGCCCGAGACGCACGACTACCTCGCCAAGCTGCATCCGGTCGGGCGGATGGGCGAGATGAAGGACATCGCCGATGCCGTGCTGTTCCTGGAAGGCGCGGGCTTCGTCACCGGCGAGATCCTGCATGTCGACGGCGGCCAGAGCGCCGGGCATTAGGGACAGGTGAGTGTGATGCCTATCGTCACCATCCAGGTCACGCGTGAGGGGACGGCGCCGGGTGCGTCGTCCACCACGCCGGAACAGAAGGCCGCGCTGATCAAGGGTGCCAGCGAGCTGCTGCGCGATGTGCTCGGCAAGCCCATGGAATCGACCTTCGTCGTGATCGAGGAAGTCGACACCGACAATTGGGGCTGGGGCGGGCTGCCTGCGCTCGAGTATCGCAAGAAGCTTGCGGCTGAACGGAGCCACTGACGTCCCACGAGAGAGTTCACCCCTTGTATCTGCACGAGCATGATTTGTGCGATGGAAGCGACTTAGCGCCTTGGCCGGTGGCTGCCGGCCAAG